>JBBIJG010000072.1:0-1924 GCA_037446095.1 Caldilineae bacterium | reverse complement strand
CCTGGGGGCGATTTTAGTCGTCACCCTTCTGGGTTATCTGGCTTTCAGCTTTACCACTGTCATTGTCCCCGAAGTTGGGGGCACTTATGTGGAGGGCCTGGCCGGCAACCCCCAATACATCAACCCCCTTCTCTGCCAATACAACGACGTTGACCGAGACCTCTGCGCCCTGGTCTTCAACGGCCTGACCGATGCCAACGAGAAGGGCGAGATAGTGCCCGACCTGGCGACGCATTGGGAGGTCTCCGACGACGGCCTTACTTACACCTTCCACCTGCGCCGCGATGTCCGCTGGCACGATGGGGCCCCCTTCACCGCCGATGACGTGGTTTTCACCATCAAGACCATACAGAACCCCGGCTTCCAGGGCGTTCCATACCTGACTGAACTGTGGCGTACTGTGACCGTCAGGCGAATTGACGACCATACGGTCAGCTTCACTTTGCAGGAGCCCTTCGCGCCCTTCATTGACTACACCACGGTCGGCATCCTCCCTGCGCATGTCTGGCAAAATATAGAGGCCAAAGCCCTACCTCAGGCAAGATTTAACAGCCAGCCGGTGGGCACCGGTCTCTTTCGGGTGGAAGAGCTCAGCGCTCAACACATTGTCCTGCGGGCCAATCCCTACTTTTACGGAGACAGGCCCTACCTTGCCACAGTCGAATTCAGGTTCTATCCTGATTACGAGAGCATTTTCAGGGCCTACGAGCGAGGCGAGATCGAGGGTATCAGTCGGGTCTTGCCGGAAGACCTGCCTAAGGCTCGGGCTCAGCAGAACCTGAATCTCTTTTCGGCACGCCTCTCCGGCTACACCCTGATCCTCCTGAATCTCAACAATCCTAATACCCCTTTCTTTCAGAGTAAGGAGGTGAGGCAGGCCCTGCTCTATGCCCTTGATCGCCAGAAGATCATTGACCAGATTCTGGACGGTCAGGGTCTCGTGGTGCACAGTCCCATCATGCCCGATTCCTGGGCTTATGACCAGAACATCAAAAAGTACGATTACGACCCGGCTCAGGCTGGGACCCTGCTGGATCAGGCAGGCTGGGTGGACGGCGATGGGGATGGCTTCAGGGAGAAAGAGGGAGTCAAGCTGGAGTTTGGCCTGTTGACCAACGATGATCCCAGCCGGGTCAGGATCATTGAGGAGATTGCCCGCCAATGGGCTGCGGTGGGGGTGAAGGCGCTTCCTCAGACCTCTGGGATAGTGGGGTTGGTGCGCGACTTTCTGGTCCCTCGACGATACGAGGCCATCCTGACCCAGTGGCAGGAGCTCCCTCCGGATCCCGACCCCTATCCCCTCTGGCATTCGACCCAGGCGCAAGGTGAGGGCCAGAACTACACCGGTTTTGCTCATCGGGAGGCGGACGAGATCATGGAAGAGGCCCGGCGGATCACTGACCAAACCCGGCGCATGGAACTTTATCACCGCTTCCAGCAGATTTTCGCCGATGAGGTGCCGGCCCTGCTGCTTTACCATCCCGTCTACAGCTATGCCATTGACGCCAGGGTCAAAGGGGTGCAAATTGCCCCCCTGACGGACCCCAGCGACCGTTTCCGCACCATTACCGACTGGTATGTTCTCACCCGACGGGTTATCCTCAGTGAGGCCCAGAGGCGCCAGTAACTGGCGAAGCTCCGCCTCAAACTAACAAGCCCCATCTGTCAGAGTCTTCCAGGGCGCGGGGTGTCATTCTACAAAAGATTTGGCTTATGAGGTCTCCTCGTTCGCTCATTTTTTAGGCAGTTTCTCAAATTTGCGACGGCCATATGCAGGTCGCCCGGCGAATGAATTGACGGGCTACCCCTGGCAAAGTCGGCCTCCGCCGACTGATAGAACCACCGCAGGGCGGTTTCGTAATCCGTAGCAGGCGGTTTCAACCCCGCCGTGGTGGGCAAATTGGCCCGGAGACCCCCCATATTG
>JBBIJG010000071.1:1605-8964 GCA_037446095.1 Caldilineae bacterium | reverse complement strand
GCCTTCTTGCCGACAACGCAGTGCTTCTGGCTTCCATGTCAATCTCTCGTCCTTTCGTAATCGTTCTGCGAGTGCCCCCGGTTAGAGCCTCAGGCGTGCGGTATAGGCCTCACCAAAGAAACCGTAAGGCCTGAAGGTCAAGATGATGAGGATGATGGAATAGGCGATCAGGTCGCGCAGGGTGGAAGGGAATATGGCCGCTACAAAGATCTCGATAAATCCCAGCAGAAAGCCGGCCAGCGCCGCGCCTGGCACAGAACCCCTCCCTCCCAGGATAGCCGCCACGAAAGCTTTCCAGCCGACCAAAATGCCCATGTAGGGCTCCAGAACGGGATAGGCGATGCCGAAGAGAATCCCGGCCGCAGCCGCCAGGGCCGAGCCGATGGCAAAGGTGAGAACAATGATGGTGTTGATGGACACGCCCATCAGGGGGACAACGACGTAGTCGTAAGCCATGGCCCGTATGGCCATGCCCCACTTGGTCCTGCGTATAAATAGATGGAGGGCCAGCATCAGCAGCACGGACAAGATGACGATCATGATCTTGGTGTTGGTGACGCTCACCCCGCCAATCTTGTAGGTGGTCATCTCGATCAGAGCGGGGAAGTTTCGCCGTCTGGCGCCTAGCAGGGCCAGGTTCCCGGTCTCCAAGATGATGCCGACCATCATAGCTGTAACGGCGACGGAGGCTCTGGGCGCGTCCCGCAGAGGCCTGTAGGCCACTCGCTCAACGATCATTCCCAAAAAGGCGGTCGCGATCATAGCGAAGACGATGGTCAGCACGAGGACCAACCAGTTGGGCAAAGGAAGGAGGCCGCTCGTCGAAAGGGCCACCAGACCGCTGGAGATGAAAAACCCGATATAGGCTCCGGCCATAAAAATATCGCCATGGGCAAAGTTGAACAGCATCAGAATGCTGTACACCATGGAGTAACCCAGGGCAATCAAGGCATAGAAGCTACCCCATTGCAAGGCATTCACTACGTTTTGAAGGAAAAACGTCATCCCTTTTGCTCCTCTCAAGAGGGCGGGGTAAGAATGGACTTCCTACCCCGCCCTTCTCCAGGGCCCTGTCAAAATCGGTTCTGGTTGTCATTGCAAACCCCGCAGGGGCGAAGCAATCTCCATCACGGCCAGGAGATTGCTTCGTCGGCCTACGGCCTCCTCGCCATGACACCAGAAGGCGGGCCCCATCATGGCCGACTCGCCATGACCAAATGCTGCTTCAACCCACGTCAGCGGGCTTTGACAAGACCCTGGCCCTTTCCAGGCTGCTATTGACGGCAGCTCTCTCCGGTTGTTTAGGGGCAGGCCTGTTTGTAGAACTCGAACTCGCCGGCATCGCTGATCTTGACGATCACCGCACACTTGATGGGGTCACCCTCCTCGGTGAAGGTCATCTTGCCCGTGATGCCTTCAAAGTCCTTGATCTTGGCCAGGGCGTCGCGGACGCACTTGCGGTCGGCCTTGATGTCACCGGTGATCTTGCCGCAATCCTGGATAGCTTTCTGGACAATGAGCATCGTGTCCCAGGTCAGGGCGCCCACATCGTCGGGCACATAGCCGTACTTGGCGTTGTAGCGGTCAATGAACTCTTTGGTGGCACCCTTGGCCCCCTTGGCGGCATAGTGGGTGCTGAAGAAGCTTCCCTTGCAATCGTCGCCGCAAAGGGTCATCAGCTCGGCCGAGCCCCAGCTATCGCTGCCCATAATGGGCTTATCCCACCCCAGTTCATGGGCCTGCTTGACGATCAGCGGCACCTCGTCGTAGTATTGAGGGATGAAGAGGAACTCAGCACCGGAGGCGAGGATCTTGGTCAACTGGGCGCTGAAATCGCGGTCCTTGGTGGTGAAGGTCTCGAAGGCCACCACCGAGCCGGGGCCGTTGATTTCTTCAAAGGCCGTCTTGAAGAACTCCGCTATGCCCTTGGGATAGTCGCTGGCCACATCGTAGAGCACCGCTGCTTTCTTGAAGCCGAACTCCTCGGAGGCGAACTTGGCCACCACGGTTCCCTGGAAGGGATCCAGGAAACAAGCACGGAACACCCAAGGCCGGTCCTTGGTGGTACGGGGGTTGGTGGACCAGGGGCTGACCATAGGGGTTTGGTTGGCGTCGGCCACCTCTCCGGCTGGAATGGCTTGCTTGGAGGCCTGCGGTCCAACCATGACCAGAATTTGGTCCTGGGTGATCAGCTTGGTGGCGGCGGCCGCTGCCGACTCGGCTTTGGCCTCGTTGTCCTCGATAACCAACTCGACCGGGTACTTCTTCCCTCCGACTTCCAGACCGCCGGCAGCTTTGATGTCCTCCAACCACATCTCTGCGGCGTACTTGGTTCCCTCACCCACCTTAGGGATGTCGCCAGTGATCTCGGCGTTGATGCCGATCTTGATGGTCACGGGAGGTTTGGGAGCACAGCCGCCAATTACGGTTACCACTAAGCTCAGAGCCAGAATCAAGAGCCCAATCTTCTTCCACATGATCGTACCCTCCTTTTTGCTGACTTATATTCGTAAGCCCAGTCCCAAACACTGAATCCCCTTGTCCTTCCGATGACCACCCCCTTTCGCTAAATCGGCCTTACTTTCGGTTCCCCCGGCAGGCAAAATAAATTATAGCACAAGAGAATGGTTTTGTCCAGAATATGCGCACAGCGGCTTGCGCAGCGGAAGCCCGGGGAGCTTGAGGGGTGTCCCCTCAACCCCATTTTCCCGGCCCTGAGAGCAGAACCGGCAGGCTGCTTTCCCACCTGGTGAAGGAAAATGAGAGTGGTGGAGGGACACCCCCCACACCCCCCGACCTGCTGCGCAGGCCCCACAGCGCGGGTATATCCTAAAACTGGCGAGGACAGTGCCTTCGCCTGGCCAAAAACACCTCAAAGAAATAATTTGATGGTATCCAGCAACTTTTTGCATTTTTTGCCCCTTGACAACGCCTCCCCAAATGCGTTATACTAGAGGTGTGGCCTTTGACGGCTGTCTGTGGGTGAAGACCTGTCAGCCTCGCTCTTTAAAATAGAAAGGAGATCAATTTTATGGAAAAGCCCTGGCTGAAGCATTACGATGAAGGTGTTCCGGCGAGCCTCGTCTATCCTGACATTCCCTTGCATCGGATTCTGGTGGACACGGCCAACAAGTACCCCCATAACACAGCCACCATCTTTGGCAACGTCGTCGAGCCTTTGGGCAACCTGCTCCTCGACGCCAAAATGACCTACCGCGAGGTTTACGAGCTCACCAAACGTTTCGCGGCTGCCTTGCAACAACTGGGGGTGAAGAAGGGAGATCGGGTCGCCCTTTACCTGCCCAACTGTCCCCAGTTCGTCATCGCCTACTATGCCACCTTGATGTGCGGTGGGATCGTCGTGCCCTGCAACCCTCAATACGTGGCCCGTGAACTCCAGCACCAGCTCAACGACGCCGGAGCCGAGACCATCGTCTCGCTCTCTCTGATGTATCCCACCGTCAAGAAAGTTCGGGCCGAGACTCCCCTCAAGCGGGTGGTGGTCACCAACATCAAAGAGTATTTCCCCGGTTTGCTCAAGCTCCTCTTCACCCTGGCTGTGGAGAAGAAGGAGGGTCACTATCAGGACATCTCAGGCGATGCGGATACCTACTGGTTCCAGGACTTGCTGAAGAGTGCCCCGGCTGAGCCGACCCCGGTTGAGGTCAGTGCCAGGGATACGGCCGTGCTGATGTACACCGGTGGGACCACCGGCCTCTCCAAGGGTGCCGAACTAACCCATGCCAACCTGCTGGCCAATGCCCTTCAGACTCGCCATTGGTTTACCAAAAGCGAAGAGGGCAAGGAAGTGTTGCTCACCGTCCTGCCCCTTTTTCACAGCTATGGCATGACTACGTGCCTGAACCACGGTGTCCTCATTGGAGGAGCTTTGCTCCTCATCCCGAACCCACGCCTTTTGATCCACATCCTGAAGTCCATCAATAAACATCATCCCACTGTGTTCACCGGTGTGCCGGCCATGTACAATGCCATCAATAACTACCCGGAGATCCACAAATTTGATGTCAGTTCCATCAAGGCTTGTATCAGCGGTGCGGCCGGGCTGCCTGTGGAAGTGCAGGAGAAATTCCAGACCATCACTGGCGCCAGGCTGGTTGAAGGATATGGGCTCAGCGAGGCCAGCCCGGTCACCCACGCCAACCCCATCTTTGGCTGGAACAAGATCGGTACCATCGGCCTGCCTTTCCCCGACACGGAGGCCAGAATCGTGGATGTAGAAACCGGGGAAAAAGACTTGCCGCCCGGCCAGGTTGGCGAGTTGGTGATCAGAGGTCCCCAGGTCATGAAAGGCTACTGGAACCAGCCCGAGGAGACGGCTAACACCCTGCGTGGAGGGTGGCTGTATACCGGCGACATCGCTACTATGGACGAGGATGGCTATTTCAAGATCGTGGACCGCAAGAAGGACATGATCCTGGGCACAGGTGGTTTCAACATCTACCCTCGCGAGGTGGAAGATGTGCTCTATCAACACCCCAAGGTCCTGGAGGCGGCCGTGGCCGGTATCCCCGTGGGTGTGGAGAAGGGCGAGCGGGTCAAGGCTTACATTGTCCTCAAACCGGGGGAGACAGCCACCCAGGAAGAGATCATTGACTTTTGCCGTCAACACATGGCCCCTTACAAAGTCCCCAAGTTTGTCGAATTCCGCGACTCGCTGCCCAAAACCATGGTCGGCAAGATTTTGCGCCGGGTGTTGGTAGAGGAAGAGAAGCAAAAGGCAAAATGATCCTGATCGGCACCAGCGGTTTCAGCTACAAAGACTGGGTCGGTCCTTACTACCCGGAGAAGCTGCCGCAAAGGGACTGGCTCGCTTTCTACGCCCGGGAGTTCAAGACCTGCGAGCTGGACTTCACCTACTATCGTCTGCCTGAAGCACGGACCCTGGAACGTATGGCCGCCAAAGTCCCTGCCGGCTTTCTCTTCACCCTGAAAGCCTCTAAGGAACTGACCCACGAGCGGACGGACAACGAGGCCACTTTCGCCCAATTTGTGGCGGCTTTGACCCCTCTCATTGAGGCCGACAAATTGGGCTGCATCCTGGCCCAGTTTCCCTATTCCTTCCATGCGACCAGAGCCAACCGGGACTACCTGCGCTTTCTGCGCGAACAGATGGGCGAGCTACCTGTTGTGATCGAGTTCCGCAACGTCCGGTGGCTCACCCCTGAGAATTTCGCCTTCTTGCGGGAGAACCGTTTGGGCTTTTGTTGCGTGGATGAACCCCGGCTCAGGGGACTCATCCCTCCCGTGGCCGAGGTGACAGCCGAAACGGCCTACGTCCGTTTTCATGGCCGTAACGCCCAAAAGTGGTGGCAGCACAAGGAAGCCTGGGAGCGTTACGACTATACCTACAGCGACGAAGAACTGGCTGAGTGGGTACCCAAGATCAAAAGCCTCGACGGGCAGGCAGAGAGGACTTTTGTCTTCGCCAACAACCACTGGCAGGCTCAGGCCGTAGGGACGGCCCGTCAATTGCAGATGTTGCTGGGACCATGATCCGGAATCTTACCCGCGATCAGATCATCGCCACCGAGGTCAGGTGGTGCGACACCTTCCTCACCCGAGGCCTGGGTCTGATGTTCCGTCGCGCCATCCGTGAGGATGAAGCCCTTGTCTTCGTCGAGGCGAAGGCCAGCATCAACCTGGCTTCCATCCACATGTTCTTCGTTTTTTTCCCCATCGCCGTTATCTGGCTGGATGCAGAAAAAAGGGTCGTGGACAAGAAATTGGCCCGACCCTTTCGCCCTTACTATGCTCCTCAACGCCCTGCCCGGTATGTCATCGAAGGCCATCCCAGCCTTCTGGACAGGGTGCAAATTGGAGATCGTCTGGAATTAGCGCGCTGATGACCCTAGCCCTCCTCACTCGAAGGCGAAAGCCGAATGGACCATCTGATGGCGGCTTTTGTTCATGTTCATGGCCAGTGCCCGACGGTAATCGTCCAGCCTAAAGGTATGCGTCAGCAGAGGAGATAGGTCCACCTTGCCTTGAGCCATGAAATCCAGGGCCAGTTGGTAGCAGCGGACCCGTTGGCCCTGGTACTCCTCGAGGCCGGAACAAAGGGTGCCCTTCATCGTTAGTTCCTTGAACCACAAAGGCGTCCAGTCAATTTTCCCGGTTGACCCCAGACCTATCTGAACGATGGTGCCGCCGGCCCGGGTCAACCATAGAGCGTCACGGACGCTAGCCTCGGAGCCAATGCAGTCATAGGTCACGTCGGCGCCTCCGATCATCACCGGCTTGCCCAGCACCGGCTGGAACAACTTTCCGCCCACCAGCTCAGCAAGCGCAGTGTAGTATTTCCCCCCTTTGTCCGAATAGACCACTTCGTCAGCGCCATACCGCCGGGCCAGTTCCCCCTGGAAAGAATACCTGGCCAGCACGATGACCCGGGCCCGGCTGCCCAGAGCGCGCAGAGCAGCCAGGGCACAGATGCCGATGGTGCCGGCTCCGATGATCAGCACCGTGTCCTCATCGTCGGGTAGATTGCGGATGACGGGATGCAGGGCGGAACAAAAGGCATCCACCAGGATGGCGTTCTCATCACTGACGCTGTTCGGAACGTGGAACAACTGAGAACGGTGGGCCACGAAGTAGGGACTCCAACTGCCTCCTGTGTCGGCACAGGCCCCGATCTGAATCCCTCGGGAGAGATTGCCCCCGGCGATATTTTCGCAGCGGGAGAACTGCCCCTCCTGACACGCTTTACAGGGCGGGTCAATCCCGCGCGGGGCGCAGGCCAGCACCGGGTCGGCCACCACCCGCTCGCCCACGCTAAAGCCTTCCACCTGCTCCCCTACTTCGACCAAGGTGCCTACATTCTCGTGGCCAATGGTAAATCGTTCTGAACCGAAAGGTGAGAGGGCAGGGCTCTCCTTCAGGCGGATCATACCCACGTCGCTGGCGCAGATACCACCGTAGCGGACCTTGACCTTGGCCCAGTCAGGGCCCGGCAACTGGGGTTCTGGCACCTCACGATACTGCACCAACGATAACGGGCCGTAGAAAGCAGGCTGGTAA
This sequence comes from Caldilineae bacterium, assembly GCA_037446095.1. GTDB lineage: Bacteria > Chloroflexota > Anaerolineae > E26-bin7 > E26-bin7 > E26-bin7. The sequence continues at coordinate 1,926 of JBBIJG010000071.1, read as the reverse complement.
AGTCGGCCGGCTATCAGGGTGAAAACATAGCGCGGGACATTGACTATGAATTGGACGGCTTGCATTTGTACCTCCTGCGTCTCTCCCGATGATGATACCAGCGTCGGATTATCCCTTCAATCCAACGTTGTCCCAAAAACCGCTCAGGAGATTGCTTCGCCCCCTTCTTCGGGGGGCTAGCAACGACACCCTGAGAGAGGCTCTTATGAGCGATGTGGGTAAAGCCCAAAGGCCCATCTGGGCGTGTATGGGGACACGCTAAACATAAGCGCAATTTTCCGCCACAAAGCGCCCTGGCATAGCCTGCTTCAGCGGGCAATG
>JBBIJG010000071.1:0-1577 GCA_037446095.1 Caldilineae bacterium | reverse complement strand
CAGTCCCTAGCTAATGTGCCGCCGGTGCTCTTTCATCATGCAGCGGTCCATGACCACCCGGAGCCCGGCCTGGCGGGCGCGGGCTGCTGCTTCTTCGTGGAGCACGCCCTCTTGCATCCAGACGGCCTTGGCTCCCACTTTGATGGCCTCCTCAACGATCTCCGGCACCGCTTCGGAACGGCGAAAGATGTCCACCACATCAATAGGTTCAGGGACAGAGGTCAGATTGGGGTAGCTGCGTTCACCCAGGATTTCGTCCGCGTTGGGGTTAACGGGGATGATGCGATAGCCCTGACCCTGAAGGTACCTGGCGACGCGGTGGCTGTCCCGTTCCGCATTAGGCGACAGCCCTACCACGGCTATGGTTTTGCTTTCCCGAAGGATGCTTTTGATGTCTGGTTCGCTCATTTGCTCTGCTCACCTTCTTGCAGCATGGTGCTGACCGTCCGTCCCAGCTCGACAGCATAGTTGGTGCCCCGGTCCCAGGGGTAAACCTGACTCATGCTGGCCCAGAACAGGCCGGGGATAGGAGTCCTTAGCTCGGGGATCCTTTGGGAATGGTTCAGCAGGGGCACCGGTTGGGCGTATTCCTCACGGAAGAGCCAGCTCCGGCGCACCCAGGTCAGGCTAAAGTCAGGGTTGAAACGGGGCAAATGGGGCAGGAAGCGCTCTAGCAGTTCCTCTTTGCTTAAGCGAAAGTACTCGTGGCCTGGCGGTGGGTAATCGCCCAGGTAGACCAGGTGATCGCCGCCGTAGTGGGCCGGGTCAATGTAGTTGGTATGTTCCACCAGAGCCAGGAAGGGGAATTCAGCCTTGGGCAGGTTGATCCAGTAGTGGCCCTGAGTCAGGGGCCGGTCCAAGGCCAGGATGAGGGTCAAAGCTCCCAGGGAGCACAGCTCTCGCAGTTGGGCCTGGTAGCTGGCAGGCAGGTCAGGAACCAGCCGAAGCATGAGCTGGGGAGAGACGGTGGCCACCACCCGGTCGAAAACGGTCTCGCCCCTGGCCGTCCGCAGGCGAAGCCCGCTCTTGGCGGTGGGTTTGATCTCATACACCGGGGTGTTCAGGTGGATAGTCCCTCCCTGGACGCGCACCCGTTCCAGCAGGGCATCGGCCAGGGCCTGAAAGCCACCCACAAAGTAGCCTAAGGAGGGGCTGCGTTTGTAGAGCCGGGCCCACATCCAGGCCATGTTCACCTCCCGGTAATATTCGCCCATTTTGCCGACCAGCAAGGGTTCAAAAAGGATCTGGTAGCCACGCCGGCCCAGCCAGCGGGTCAGCCATTCGTGAGCGGTATATTTTTCCAGTGCTCGCCAGTTGGAGGTGAGGCGCAGGTAGAGCGCTACAGGCGCGGCGCGGATTTTGTCTATCAGCGGCAGGTGAGGAAAGAGCGCTGCCCGCAGGTAATTGTCAAAGGGATAGGCTTTGCCTTTATACCAGAGGGAAGTGATGGGGCGGGGGAAGAAGAGTCTGTCCTTCAGACCCAGCTCGGCGATGAGGCCGATGACTTCTGTATCGGAGGCGAACCAGTGGTGGTAGAAGCGCTCCAGGGGCCACTCCCACCGCTCATCTTTGAACCC
>JBBIJG010000070.1:0-8968 GCA_037446095.1 Caldilineae bacterium | reverse complement strand
GGGGGACACCCCCCAAGGCCCCCCGGCAGGGGGCGCTGCCCCCTGCACCCCCGTTGAAGGCTTGCCTAAAAGTGGAAAAAACTTTTGGCGAGCTACTGTAGGAAGGCTAATATGACCATTTTCTCGAAGGTCAGAAGAAAAGTGCGGCAATTGCTTAATTCACCCATTATAGATGTTGAGGAGTTCATCGTTGGGAGAAATGTGATCATCGAACCGGGGGTTGAAATATACTGTAAGCGCTTGGTTTTAGGCGATGGGGTTGTGATCAAAACGGGAACGCGCATTGAGATGGTTGATCTTGTCATTGGGGATTATACCAAAATTAATAATCATTGTTTGCTTACAGGCACCAATTGGTGTCGAATCGGACACAATTGCTGGTTCGGTCACTTCACCGTCATTGACTCGATTGGAACAACACGTATTGGGAACGGAGTGGGGGTGGGAGCGCACAGTCAGCTATGGACACACATATATTTCGGCGATATTTTAGAGGGGTGTCGGTTCGCTTCCCACAGGCCACTGGTTATTGAAGATGATGTGTGGTTTGTCGGACATTGTATCGTTTCGCCTATTACGGCCAAAAAGCGAAGCATGGCCCTAGCAGGTTCAGTGGTAACCAAGGACATGGAGGAAAACCACATCTATGCCGGGGTGCCTGCTACTGATGTCACGGAGCGCTTTGGCCCCCAGTTTCAGGAAGTTCAACTTGAGGAGAAACGTATAATCATGGAGCGTTACCTGGAGGAGTTCATCTCGCTTTACAAGCCCCCCGTTAATAGGATTCGGATAGTTGATAAAATTGACCCCCGTCAAAAAGATTACAGCCAATTCAGTCTTACTGAGCGTATGTATATGAAGACTTACTACTCTGAAGAAGTCCAGTTTATGCGTTTTCTTCATCCAACCAAGGCTAAATTCTTGCCTTTCCCGACGACGGATTGGGTCAGTCGTTATTTGTATGATACTTGAAAGCAACTTATGGGTTTAGATTTAACGGTAAGGACTACCTCCGGAGTAAAATGGTCCGCCCTTTCCCAGTTGGGGCGACAGGGACTTGGCTTTGCTGTCACGGCTATTCTGGCTCGCTTGCTTTCCCCCAGCGCATACGGGCTCTTAGGGATGGCCATAGTCGTCATCGGATTTATTGAGATTTTCAAAGACCTGGGAACCTCTTTCGCTCTGATCCAGCGGAAAGAACTATCTAACGAGCTTATATCAAGCATCTTCTGGATTAACGTTTTATTGGGCTTACTTTCCACTGGCATCGTTGTGCTCATTGCCCCCTGGGTAGCCCTGTTCTATCGCGAGCCGGAGGTGGTTCCTGTTTTGAGGGTTTTGTCTTTTTCGTTCGTTGTCTCCGGCCTGAGCATTGTCCAACAGGCTTTGCTTGCGCGCCAAATGGCCTTTGACAGGCTGGCACGCATTGAATTAAGTTCTTCCGCTATAGGGGGAGCGGTGGGCATAGGGATGGCGGTTCTTGGAATGGGTGTCTGGAGCCTGGTGGGGCAGGCACTTTCCGGAGCCGTTGTCACCACTCTTCTGTTGTGGCTCGCTTCCTCTTGGCGCCCCCAACGCAAACTGGAGTGGGTAAAAGTGCATTCGGTCGCCTCATTTAGCCTGAATCTCTCTGGCTTCAACATCTTTAACTATTTTGCCCGCAATGCCGACAATTTGCTGATTGGCCGATACCTGGGAACTACAGCTCTTGGCTACTACTCGTTGGCCTATCGCTTGATGCTATATCCAGTGCAAAACATTTATGAGATCCTGGGACGGGTGCTTTTCCCGGCCTTCTCGCAAATACAAGACGATGATGCCCGTTTCCGCCGCGCCTATCTACTTGTCTGTGCGGCTATTTCCATAATTACCTTTCCTCTGATGTTGGGGCTACTCGTTGTGGCCAAGCCCTTTGTAGCTGCTATCTTCGGGCCTCGCTGGAGGCCCGTTGCTACTTTGCTGATGATCCTGGCACCGGTGGGGATGATTCAATCCATCGGTACAACCGTAGGACATATTTACATGGCGAAGGGTCGAACGGACTGGATGTTTCGCTGGGGATTGGCTGCAGGGAGCTTGGCGGTCACATCTTTTGTCGTAGGTTTATCCTGGGGAATAACAGGAGTCGCCACGGCCTATGCCATAGCCTCTTTCCTCCTGTTATATCCTAATTTCGCCATTCCCTTTCGACTGATCAACTTGCCGATGCGGGATTTAGCCGTTGCCCTGTGGCCTGTGTTAGTGTGCTCTCTGATTATGTCTGGGGCTGTGATATTGTTGCGCCTCGGACTGACATGGATGGGGATCACGAATCCCTGGCTCATATTGATAAGCGTCGGCCTCGGGGGCATGGCCATTTATGGAGGATTGGTGCTCTGGAAAAAGCCGCCGGTCATGCGAGATTTGGTCGGGCTTCTTTCCCATGCTCAGACCCCTGTGCGTTTAGGGCTTGATGGATGAAAGAGCTGGAAGCGATACAGGACAGGCCGGTAGTCGCCCATATCAACAAGCAGTATTTTGCCCGTTCCGAGACTTTCATGTATTTTTACCTGTCCCATCTCCGACGTGTCCATCCGATCTGTCTGAGCTGGGGGCCGTTTGTAAACACCGACCTTTTCCCTTTTCCGCCATCCGACTGCTACGCAGTAGGGGTGAAGCCTTATGCTTTGCGTCGGCTATGGCCAGAAGTCTGGCAAAGGCTGACTAGGCAGCGGGTCTTGGTAGAACGCATTCTGCAGCGGCGTAGGGCCCGTTTGATCCACGCCCATTATGGCCCGGTCGGTTGGTGGGCATTACCGCTCAAAAGAGCGCTGCAGATACCGCTGGTGACGAACTTCTATGGTTATGATATGGCTCCTGAACTTACCGAAGAGGGGCCGGACTGGCCCCGACGTCGGCAAGAACTTTTTAATGAAGGAGACTTGTTCCTTGTTGAGGGGCCGTTTATGCAGCAGCGGCTGATTGAGCTGGGTTGCCCACCGGAAAAAATCCAAATTCAACGCATTGCCATCAAGGTGCGAGAAATGCCCTTCCGGACGCGGAAACCGAGGGCCGACGGCAAGGTCGTGATCCTATTCGCCGGACGATTCTACGAAAAGAAGGGCCTGCTCTATGCGCTTCAAGCTGTGCGCGACGTGTGGCGCAGTGGACGGAATATGGAGTTTCGAATCATCGGTGATGGACCCCTCGCGCCTCAGGTTAGAACCTTTGTGAAAGAGCAGGGTTTAGAGGGCTGCGTCCGAGTGTCAGGTTTTCTCAACTATCAGGACTATCTGCAAGAGATGCAAGGGGCTGACATTTTCCTGCACCCCAGTGTCACGACAGCAGATGGAGATAGTGAAGGAGGTGCACCGACCACTATTTTAGAGGCGCAGGCCCTGGGCATGCCGGTCGTATCCACTTATCACGCCGATATTCCTCACGTTGTCGTACCGGGCAAGAGTGCGTTGCTAGTCCCAGAGAGAGATAGCGAAGCTCTGTCCCGGGCGCTGATCTATCTCCTTGATCATCCCGAAAGCTGGGAGAACATGGGCCGGGCAGGCCGGGCTTATATGGAAATGAATCATGACATAGACTGTGAAGGTCCAACTTTAGAAGAGAAATATTTCGCTTTGCTCAGTTTAGGGTGAGGATGGGATGCCCGAAGTCAGTGTGGTCATTCCCACGTATAATCGGGCTCTTTATATAGATCGAGCCCTCCGAAGCGTACTCGCTCAGACGTATACCGACTTGGAGGTCATTGTGGTGGACGATGGCTCCACAGATGACACGCCGGGGCGGGTACAAGCACTGGCTCAAGCCGACAGCCGGATCCGCTATGTGCGTCATGAGACCAACCAGGGTGCTCAAGCGGCGCGCAATACGGGCATCCAGGCTGCCCAAGGCAATTATATCGCCTTCTTAGATTCCGACGATGAATGGTTGCCGCACAAGTTGGAGCAACAGATGCTCTTATACCAGCAAGCCAGTGATCGAGTAGGAGTCGTGTACGCCGGTTATCTCGAGGTGTCTGATAACGGGCGACGGCCACGGCGGCATCTGCCGACGCTCCGAGGGGACGTTTATCATCACTTGCTGGCCAGCTATGGTGTACCCATCCTCACGCTGCTGGTCAAACGCGGGCCACTGAAGCAAGCAGGGCCCCTCAGTGCTCCCATACGGGCCTATCAGGAGTGGGATTTGTGCATCCGCCTGGCCCGCTATTGTGAATTCGATTTCGTGCCCGATTGCCTTGCCATCTACCATATCCACTCATCGCCAACCATCTCAAAAGATCTGGTGCGCGGTGCCTGGGGATATCTGGATGTGGTCGCGGCTCACCGTGAGGAGATACTAGGGGAGTGCGGACCTGCCACCCTCAGCAGGCATTACATTATTGCCGGGCAACAGTTTATGCTGGCTGACCAGCCCGATCTAGCCAGGCAGACCTTTCGGCAGGCTGTACGCCTCACCCCCTTTTCTCCACGGGCGCTTGCGTATCTCAGTGTCCCTCTGTTGGGACGTAGGGGCTACCAGATCTTGCGTTCCATTAAACATAGGGTATGCTCTTAAGCATGTTGCCTCTGCCCCGAACGAATGCCTGTTTACCGCCTCCGACTGGTGATGGAAATCGCAGTTGACCGTCCGCCACGCGGACAATGCCGCTTCGCCTGCGCAGGCGGGTGACCAGCGTACAGCGCCATCAAGCCAGGTGAGTGTGCGCAAAAGTGCGAGGGGTGTGACGTGAGCGAGCGCCAGAGAACAGAGACAAGCCGTCGTGTGGCCATCATTCATTTCAACAGTGACTTTGATACAGTGCCCGCCTTAAGAAGTACGGTCACATTGCTCGTGCAGCATGGATATGCGGTTGATGTCATCTACGAGCACGATCCCACATTCTTGCCACCCCAATTCGACTCGGCAGGAGTCAGGCTGATTCCATTGCCGCACCTCTCCAAGAAAGTGCTACCGACCTGGCCGCGCCGGATCGCAGAAATGTTGCTCTGGCTGTTCCTGACGTTTCGCCATGGCCTCAGACATTCCTATACGTGCCTTATCGGTGTGGACCCGGCGGGGCTGATTGCCAGTGGATTGCTGGCCATGCTGATACGTGTCCCCCTTGTGTACTTCAATCTCGAACTGTTTTTCTCCAGAGAATTCAAATCGCCACTCCTCAGGTTCATGAAAATGCTGGAGCGGTTCTTTAACCGGCGCTGCGCTTTCACCATCATCCAGGACCAGGAGCGAGCCAGGCTCCTGGCCGAAGAAAACCACATCTCGCCCGAGACGATCGCCTTGTTGCCCAATTCCCCGTTAGGTCCCCCATTACGCCGGCGCAGTGACTATTTGCAGAAGAGAATGGGCTTACCGCCAGAGACGAAACTGATTCTGTATATGGGCACCCTTGATAAGTCTACATACATCCCGGAGTTGATCCAGGCAGCGCGCCGGTGGCCGGCTGAATGGACTTTGGTGTTGCATAGTCGCCAGTATGAGAATCCACTCGACCTGGATCTAAACGATTTCCCCTGGGTGAAATCCTCTGGTGGGCCGGTGCCCTATGCAGACTTGCCTGCTCTCATCTCTTCTGCCGATGTGGGCCTGGTGCTGTACCGTAACGACAATACGATCTGGATGGGTGATAACATCACCTATGTTGGGTTGTCGTCAAGTAAACTGGCCCAGTATCTCCGCTGTGGCGTGCCGGTGGCCGTCATCGCTTTCCCCGGTCTGTGTGAATTAATCGAGCGTTACCATTGCGGTATCTGTGTGCGGGAAGTGACGGAACTGCAGGAGGCCATTGCCACCATCCTGGCCCACTACCCAGACTACCATCAGGGCGCTCTTAAATGTTTCTCCGAGGTCTTCGCCTTCGAGCGCCATTTTGAGGCTGTACTGGCCCGTCTCAATAGCATGGCAAACCCATGAACACCCTCTTCTCCGAGCTTTTGGGCGACGCGGTGCCCAAGAGAGAGGGGGGGCGTTTACTCTCAGAGGCTAGGTTCGTGAACCTGCTCTATACCCTGACCGCCTATCCTCCAGCCATAGGCGGTGCCCAACTACACCAACATCTGCTGGCCCAGCATCTGAAGGAACGACACACCATTCAGGTGGTAAGCCAGTGGGACAGTAACCGCACCGATTGGTTGCTGGGCACCACGCTGCGGGCCCCAGGGCAAGATCGCGATTACCTTATAGACGGGATAAGCGTGCATCGGCTGGGATTGTCATCACGGGAAAAATGCCGCCTCGCACCCTGGCTGCCCCTTTACTACCCACTGATGGATGTGGCTCTGCCATCCATAGCCACCTGTCTGGAGCGCCACCTGGACCCCTATGCAGCCCCAGCGGACCTGGTGCACAATGTGCGGATAGGGCGCGAGGCCTTGAGCTATGCATCCTTTAATGTCGCCCGGCGACGTGATATCCCCTTTGTGCTGACGCCAGTTCATCATCCGCGCTGGGGAGGCTGGTGGCATCGCTGCTATCATCGTCTCTATCGCCAGGCCGATGCCGTGATTGCGCTGACGGAAGCGGAACGTCTGAAGTTGATTGAGCTGGGCGTGGACGAGCGGCGGGTGTTTGTCACGGGCATGGGACCGATCCTGGCGGAAACCCATGACGGTGCGCGCTTCCGCGCTCAGCACAACTTGGGAAATGCTCCGCTGGTGCTGTTCGTGGGACAAAAGTATGCTTACAAGGGGGTGGCGGCATTGCTGGCGGCAGCTCGGATCGTCTGGCAGCGTTTCCCTGAAACACGCTTTGCCTTCATCGGCCCACGCACGCCCTATTCGCGCCGCCTGTTCGCCGATGTTCACGATACCCGCATCCTGGAACTGGACACGGTTAGCCTCCAGGAAAAAACCGATGCCTTCGCCGCCTGTGACGTTTTCTGCCTGCCGTCCTCGCAGGAAAGCTTTGGCGGCGTGTTCACCGAGGCGTGGAGTTTGGGTAAGCCGGTGATTGGCTGCAATATCCCGGCTGTTGCCGAAGTGATCACGGATGGAGTTGACGGTTTCCTCGTTGAGCAGAAACCGATACAGATCGCAGAGCGCATCTGTCATTTGTTGCTTCACCCGACGCAGGCCCAGGCGATGGGAGCGGCTGGTCAGCGCAAGGTGAAAACACAATACACCTGGCAGCAGATTGCAGAACGCACGGAGCAGGCTTATCAGAGAGCAGTTAGCCTATGATCTGCTCTTGATCTGCGCGAGCGCATGGGGGAACACGGGTTATGTCGGTATTACCACTCTCTGTGATCATTGTTACCCATAATCACGCTTTATACCTGAGTCGTTGCCTGGATTCGTTGATGCCCCAGGTTGAACAACTAGGTGGCGAAATTATCATCGTTGATAACCGATCTGATGACGCGAGCACTGCCATCGCCCGCCGCTATCCCCAAGTGCGTCTATATGTTAACCAGGAACGGCGAGGGTTTGCCGCCAATGCCAATTATGGTATGGCGCTGGCCCAGAGTCGTTACCTGTTGTTGCTCAACCCTGACACCGAGGTTCTGCCCGGGGCACTGGAGGGATTGCTTTGCTTTATGGACAAGCATCCCAAAGTCGGCTTGTGCGGTGCACAACTCCTTTTCCCTGATGGCAGTATCCAGCCTTCGCCGCGGCGCTTCCCGACGTTGGGCACAGTCATTGCACGGCGCACTCCGATGCGGGTTTTCCTGCGCCACTCATGTCTCAATCGGGGCCACCTGATGCTGGATATGGATCATTCACAGCCCCAAGAGGTTGACTGGCTTCTCGGCGCCTGCCTCTTGGTCCGGCGCGAGGCGCTTGAGGAAGTAGGACCGTTAGACGAGGGCTTTTTCCTCTACATTGAAGATATTGATTGGGCGCGTCGGATGCATCAAGCGGGTTGGAAAGTCTACTACGTGCCCACGGCCCAAATCGTCCACCATCATCTTGCTGTCAGCGATAAGCACTTTTTGAGCCGTCAGATGTGGATCCATGCGCGCAGCATGATCCGTTACGCACGTAAGTATCTGCTGCCTCCCATCCCTTGGATCTCGATCAGAAGCAATGAGATGGGCGTCTGGAGATCTGCAAAGGAGCAAAAACCTATCCATCCGGGATAACACATGGCTGGTGGTGAGGGTTATAGACGCAGACACCTTGCGATTCACCCGGGTGGACGGGGTGTAAATGGTATGGATGGGGGATCATGAAACAGACACACCCGTGGCGTTACCTGATTCAAGAGGCTGCTCTGATCCTGTTGTTGGGCTATACCTTGTTGATAGGCGCGACGCCCAACGGCCTAGTCATGTACCAGGTGATCCAAATCTCGCTGACCCTGCTCGGCATTGTTGGTGCTCTCTGGCTGGGCTGGCGCTTCTCCCGTCGTGAGCCCTTCTGGCCCTCGCCTTTGCAAGGCCCACTCCTGGGACTGCTGGCCGCATACGGGGTGACGACCCTCACCTCCATAGACCCTCGCCGCAGCGTGAACGGCCTGTGGTTGATGGGACTTTATGTGCTGACCTTTGCCCTGGTTAGCGACTTACTGGCCTACGGTTGGTCAGCCGAACTGTTCGTCAAGTCGCTGCTGATTGTCGGCGGCATCCTAATCGCCTGGGGGTTACTACAACTGGTGCTCTGGGAGCGGCGTTGGCTGGAGATTGCGGGCGGGACGCCCATTGTACCGCCCGTCATCTTGCGGCTGAATCCTTTTTTGATGCACGCCAACCTGGTGGCCGCTTTCACCAACTTGCTGCTGCCGCTGGCCCTGGTCTACCTGTTGACCAGCCGCTCTACGTTGGTCAGAGTCATCCTGGCAGGCTATCTGGCCTGCGCTGGTGTCGTCGTCCTGTTCACCTCTTCACGGGCCGGATGGCTGGGGAGCATGGCGGCGCTCCCGCTGACAGGGTTGTTGTGGTGGCAAGCTTCGGGCCGGCTGAAGCCAACCAGCCTCAGTAGGTCGCAATTAGGCCCTGGAGTCAAGGCTTTAGCCGGAGAGTTCCGCCTGAAGGCTC
>JBBIJG010000069.1:0-8972 GCA_037446095.1 Caldilineae bacterium | reverse complement strand
ATATTTTGGCTCACGGCGGAGCCGCCGGATCGCAAAGCCGGCGGGAGCGAGAAGGGCCAGCAGGAAGAAGGGCGCCCCGGCCCAGTACCAGGGGTTTGAGGTTGGGGCAAGGTGTCCCACGCCAAAGGCTGCCAGATGCTGGCTGAAGAAGGCCCATAACCCCAAAGGACGATACCCCTCGTGCGCCACCTTGCCTGTGACGTACTCGGTCAGTTGTCCGCCGGCGTAAATGATCCAGGGGACATACAGGGTGGAGAGCACGCCTTGGGCTATCAGCCATCGGACGAGCAGGCCAGCTCTTCGTTTGAGTGGAGAGAGGGCGAAACTCCCCAGGACAAAGACGGTTTGAAACAGAGGGATAAAGGCGGCATAGTATTGGGTATACATGGCAGCCAGGGTGGTGACAATGTACCCCGCCCAGAGCAGCCTCTGCCGTCTCCTGCTGGCTGTCTCCCAGGTTTCCCACCAAAGCAGGAAAAAGTACACCGACAGCAGCCCCAGCAGGGTCACCAGCCCGTACATCCGGACTTCCTGGGAGTAGTAGACGTGGAAAGGGGCTATGGCCATGACCAGAGAGGCCAGCATCCCCACTCTGTCATCTGCGAGGCGATGGCCTACTCGATAGAGCAGGGGTACGGAGAGCGTGCCGACCGATGCAGAGAGGAGGCGCACGACGATGGCGCTGGAACCCAGGAGGGCGATCCAGAAGTGAAGCAGCCCGTAGTAGAAGGGGGGATGAATGTCGCCAGCGGTGCCGGCAACCATCGTCGGCAAGTCCATTGTGGCGAAGTACAGGCTGTAGCCTTCATCCCACCAGAGCGGTTGGAAGTTCAGCCTGATGGCCCGCAGGCTAAAAGCCACCAGAGTGATCAGGCAGACAAGCGCTTGCCTATTTGCTGGAGACCGCTTCAATGTCACTTCTACATTATACCTAAACCTGCGCTTTGGTGCAACCCCGCCTGGCGACAAAGGCCTGCGCAGCAGGTCGGGGGGTGTGGGGGGTGTCCCTCCACCACTCTCATTTTCCTTCACCAGGTGGGAAAGCAGCCTGCCGGTTCTGCTCTCAGGGCTGGGAAAATGGGGTTGAGGGGACACCCCTCAAGCTCCCCGGGCTTCCGCTGCGCAAGCCCGCGACAAGCGCCAGGCTAAAAGAACATAGGTCGGAGGCAGCGTCACCCTCTGACCTATGTTCTCTGCGGGACGGCAGAGACTACCAATTGCCTACGAAATCAATCTCCACCCACTGGCAACCATTGGAATTGGGTTCACAGGGTTCAAAGACTGTTTCAAACGTCACGATTTCCGACAGCTGTTCCTTTTGGTCCTGGGAGTAAACGGCCGCATACCACTTTCCAGGTCTGGGCCCAGGTCCCAAAAGTATTTCCCAAAAGCCGTTGTATGTCTGTTTCGACCAGGCTCCTCCCCAGCCGTCGGCCCAGACTTTGACATACAGGCCATTGACCTTGCCACTGCCGGATCTATCGGTGTAGATTGTGCCCTTGGCCCCCGAAGTGCCGCAATTGGGCCAACATTTCATACGGCCGAGGCTGTAACGGTAAGCCGGCCTGGGTGTTGCCGTCGGCTGAGGGGGCGGTGTGGGAGTAGGCGGTACCGGGGTAGGTGTGGGTGGTGCTGGTACCGGGGTGGGTGTAGGGGGAGCCTGAGCAATCGCTACGGGCCCCAGGTCGGTGTTGAGGCTCACAAACTCTGCTGCCACCCAACCCTCCTGGCCGTCGCCGGTCAAGATTTTCAGCCAGTCGCCGGCTTCCGTTCGCCCGATGACCTTCAGCTTTTCCCCTTCCCTCGCCTGTCTGATCCTGCCGTAGTTGGTTCCGGGCCCGGCTCGCACGTTCAAAGCCTTGATCATGACGGTGGCCTCCGGCTGAGGGATAGGCGTCGGGGTGGGGACGGGGGTAGGTGGTAAGCTGGGGGGAGGCATATTAGGTGTGTTGGTAGGGATAGGTGTGTCGGTGGCGGCCAAAGTTGGGGTGAAGGTTGGCTTAGGTGTCCTGGTTGGAGTGGGGGCCGGCGTTGGAGCTCTGGCAATCAACAACGAGGTGAGCGGACATCCCAGGCAACCTAGCACACTACTCAAAACCAGAATCATGATGACCATAACCGGCAAGGGTTTGTTCATGTCGTTCCATTGTCCTTCCAAAAGACTTGGCCGGCAAAGCGCCCCGGGTCCCATCAAGTTCTGCCTGAGGCCCGTATTTGCTGGCACCGGCCTATTATACCATACTTTACCGGAAGTACCAACTGCTCTCGCGCATGGGTTTTGATTTGAGTTTTAGGCCATTTTGGTGTATGATTAAATTAGAACCACAATCGAAAGATGAGGCAGGTGAAGAGTTGTGAAAGTACTTCTGATTGAGAGCGTGGATAATGTGGGGCGTGCTGGTGAGGTCAAGAAAGTGGCCGATGGCTATGCACGCAATTTCCTGCTTCCCAAGGGCTTAGCCGTGCCAGCCACAGAAGGAGCCATCAAGCAGGCCGAACTCCGACGCCAGGTTCAGCTCCGACGCCAGCAACGGGCGGAGAGGCAAGCCGAGTCGCTGGCCAGGACCCTCTCGCAAATCACCTTGACTTTCCGAGTCCGAGCTGGTGAGAAGGACAGACTCTATGGCTCCATCACCAATGCGGACATCGCCAAAGCCCTTGAGCGGGAGACAGGCCAGACCATTGACAAGCGCAAAATTGCCCTGGAGGAGCCCATTCGTGAATTGGGTTCTTATTCTGTGCCTGTCAAACTCCTGCCCGACCTTGCACCTCAAATCACCGTCATTGTGGAAAGGGAAGATTAGCCGCCAGATGGCAGCTTAAAGAAGGTGAGATTATGAATGTGGATGATGGGTTGGCCAAGCATCTTTTCATCAAGCACCTGATAACGAACATGAGATGTGCGGTCTGCCAGGGCCATTACGAGCCAGAGAATATCCACATCCTGGACCACCGCGATGAACTTTGGGTCATGGCTGTGACCTGCGGTCAATGCCATACACAGGGGTTGGTCTTCGCTCTCATAAAGGAAGGCGAGGGGGTAGAAGGGATTGTTGAACTGACACCAGAGGAGTGGGACCGGTTTCAGAAGATGCCGCCGCTTGAGGCCGATGATGTCCTGGACATGCACGAGTTCTTGAGAGATTTCGATGGCGATTTTATCGGTCTTTTGCGGGAACCCCCGGCTTTGCCCGAATGAGAGCTATGCTCCAGTGCCCTCTCGGGCGAACCGTGCGTTGGCTCCCCATGTTTGGGGTCCATTGTGGCGATAGGTGGCCCTCACGGTTACCACCAGACCCAAATTATGACCCATGAGACCAGAGAACCTACAGCCAGCCCGGTCAAGACGTCAAAAATGTAGTGGATGCCCAGGGCTACCCGACAGAGAGCGACGAAAAGAGCCAGAGCATAAAAGACAGCAGCCCAGGTAGGACCTTGGTGGCTGCAAACCATAGCCACGCAAGCCACCCGCGTGGCGTGTCCCGAGGGGAAGGAATAACGATCGTACTTGATGGAGTAGAAACCGTTCACCTCCCGTGGCCGACCGCGTCTCATCAGGAATTTGAGACTGGTCGTCAATCCTCCGGCGATGGTCGCGGCGACGGCGGTCAGCAGGACGGAGTGTCTGGCCGTTTCACCGCCCAGCCAGAGGATTATGGCAGCGATGACAAGCCACACGAGCCCATCTCCCAAATGAGCCCCCAGCGTGACGATCGTCCGTCGTAATCTGGCTTTTTCGGTGAGGGTGAGGCGGGCGCTCAGGTTGTGGTCCAAGGCCACCAGACGGTGCAGCAGTTTCCTCAATCCACCTGACCAGTTCATACCGTCTTGCCCTCGAGGATGGTGCGTACCATATCCAGTTGGTGTGGTTTGTCCACGTCCATGCCCATTTCAGGGTAAGGTGTGATGATGGCTCTCCCCCGGCAGCCCAAAGCCCGGCTGGCCACGCGTTCGGCATCGGCGACGGTGAGCCTTCTGAAAGCAAATTTGATGAGCGTTCTGAGGCCCAGCAGTCTGACCTGTCGCCAGACATTCTTACGGAGCTCCAACGCCTGGCGGGCCAGGGGAAGGTTGGCCTGGATGGCTGAAACTTTAGCCATATTGATGTCGCCGCCGGCGAAGGAGCCATCATTCAAGGGCACAAAAGTCCTTCCGGAGCCGGGGAAGCGTGTTTCCATGCTGGATTTCTCCACGATCGTGTAGTACACGTCATGGTCGGTTTCCAGGCAGGTGTCAATGAAATAGTCCACCATCTCCGTTGTCAAAAGGGGAATGTCGGCTGAGCTGATGACCACCCGTTCCACGTCGGGGTCAACTTCCATGACCTGTCTGATGCCGGCCACAATGTTGTCCAGCATCGTCCCGGCCGCGGCCACATACTCTACCGGTGCGGCGAACTCTACCCCATCCTGAGGACTCAGCCCAACGATGAAAATGCGCCCTATCCGTGACGAACCGGCGAGGGCTTCCACGACATAGCGCACCATCTCTTTGCCAGCGATCTTGATCAGCGCTTTTTTTCGCACCTGGGCGTATGTCAGTAGTCGGTCTCCCTCATCGGTTGCTCCACCGGCCAGGACGATGGCATCAATTTTCTCTCCCATTATCTTCTCCTTTGAATCTCTTGGGCTTCAAACGCTGCCAGGCTCTCAGCTATCTGCCCTAAGCCATCAGCTAATTCAGCTTTGCAATGGTTGGCCTGAGGCCCAGCTCTTCGACCAGCGCCTCCAGTTCGCTGATGGTCAGCTTTCGTCCCTTGCCGGCCACAGCCACCAGGACGCCCTCCATAACGTTTACGCCAAAGGAGCGCCCTTCCAGCCGGGGGGTGGTGGTGACCAGGTATTTCACCCCACGTTCTTTCAGCATCTTCACATCCTCTGGCGTGGTGGTGTTGGTCACGATGACCTTGCCATCCATACGTAGGGGCATGTGACGTTTGAGGTACAGGAAATCGCCTGCGGCGACGGAGGCCCATTGATAGTACTTCTCATACTTGGGCACGTTGATGTCCTGCTTCTCGCCGGTAGGGTAGAGAAAACTGATGGGCAGGAAGCCGACGATGGGCATCAGGATGGCAGCCAGTAGGCGCAGGTTGCGGAGGCCCTTTACGGGGATGGGGATGCCCAGGGCGAACATCAAATCGCAATAGACCGTGTCATAGCCGGCTTCGTGGAGAGAGAGGGCCAGGGCGTAGCGGCTGGCGGCTGAGCCCATCATAGCCCTCTTGGGCCATATCTCATGGCCGATTTCTGCTTCCACATAGGGCATCACCCGGCGTTCCAGGACGAACTTGAGCCCATCACCGTCAACTACGGGTGTCTGCTTGACCCCCGCCACCAGCTTCAGGGCTCCTCGCAGGGGATATTGGTGGTTCGCCACGTGCACCGTCAAATCAATACCCCCCACGCCGAGGACATCTACCTGGCCATCCAGCTCGTTGTATAGCCGGATGGCTTTCTCAACATCGCCGTCCGTGCCGATCCGCTCGACGCTCACTTCCTGGCCCAGCAGTTGTATGGTCACCTTATGATCCCGGCTGGAACTACCCAGGCTGACACTGACTACTCTTTTCATAGCCTGTAATTATATCCATTTTGAGGGAAAAGGCAAAGAGCTTGCAACATCTGTCAGGTTATAGTAGAATAGGGGAAATGCAGCGTTGAGGAGGAAGAAGGTCTGATGGAGATCTTGAAGGAGAGGATCCGGCAAGAGGGCCGGAACCTGGGGCGAGGCATCCTGAAAGTAGATAGCTTCATCAATCATCAGGTAGATGCCAGTTTGATGATGCTTATCGGCAAGGAAATGGCGCGGCGTCTGGGTAACCTGAGGGCGACCAAGGTGCTGACGGCTGAGATTTCAGGCATTGCGCCCGCAGTGATGACTGCCTGGGCCCTGGACGTGCCGGTGGTCTACGCCCGCAAGACCAGACCTATCACCATGCCCGCTGATGTCTATCGCCAGAAAGCGCCCTCTCATACCAAAGGTACCGAGGTGGAGCTGATGGCTTCCCCAGAATTTCTGAGACCAGAAGACCGCGTGCTGATTGTGGATGACTTTTTGGCTACCGGCAACACCATCAACGCCCTGGTCCAGCTGGTCGAGCAAAGCGGGGCCACGCTGGTCGGCATTGGCGTGGTGATCGAGAAAGCCTTTGAAGGGGGGCGGACCCGATTGGAGCACCTGGGTGTTCCCATCGAATCCCTGGTCGTCATCGCCGATATGTCAGATGGCAAGATCGTGTTCGCCGAGTAACGAAGCTCAAACAGCCGTCGCCGCTGCAGAGAGTTTCGTATGCGAGATCTAGAAGCTTCTTCGCCCACTGCTGACGGAGCAAGGTCCATGAGTGTGGCCGATGTCAACCAGAAGAGGGCATGGAGATCCGAACAGGAGACTATTGTCATCTTAGACTTTGGCTCCCAGTACAGTCAGCTTATCGCCCGTCGGGTGCGTGAGCAGCGGGTCTATTGTGAGCTGATCCCCTACCGTGCTCCGGCGGGAGAGGTGATGGCCCTGCACCCTCGCGGCTTTATCCTCTCCGGTGGGCCGGCCAGCGTCTACGAAGAAGGCGCACCGCCACTGCCCGCCTATGTGCTGGAAAGTGGCCTGCCCATCCTGGGCATCTGCTACGGCATGCAACTCCTGGCCCATCACCTGGGGGGCAAGGTGGCGCCGGCCACCAAGCGGGAGTACGGCCCGGCCGAGGTCACCATCACTGACGCAAGCTCTCCCCTTTTCTCCTCCCTCCCTTCTCCCCTCTCTGTCTGGATGAGCCACGGCGACCGCATCGAAAGGCTGCCTCCCGGTTTCGTGGTGCTGACTTCGTCCCCGAATTCTCCGGTTGCCGCCATGGGCGATGAGAGCCGCAAATGCTATGGCTTGCAGTTCCACCCTGAAGTGACCCACACCCCCCTGGGCAAGGAGATCATCCGCAATTTTCTTTTTAACATTTGCGGCTGTCAAGGGACATGGACGCCAGCGTCCTTCATCGAAGAGAGCGTGGCCCGCATCCGTGAGCGGGTAGGCGACAAAGCGGTGGTCTGCGGCTTGAGCGGTGGCGTGGATTCGGCGGTGACTGCAGCTCTCGTCCACCGCGCTGTGGGCGAGCAATTGACCTGTATCTTTGTGGACACCGGCCTCCTGCGCCGGGGAGAACCGCAGCAGGTGGTGGAGACCTTCCAGCGTCAGCGGGGAATGAGGCTGGTGCCGGTCAATGCCGTCGAGGATTTTCTGTCCGCCCTGGAGGGAGTGACGGATCCGGAAGAAAAAAGGCGGCGCATTGGCGAGCTCTTCATTCGCGTTTTCGAGCGCGAGGCGGAGCGGCTGGGCCGGATAGATTTCCTGGCTCAGGGCACTCTCTACCCCGATGTGATCGAAAGCGCGGGGCGGCCCGAGGCCCAGCGTATCAAGACCCACCACAATGTAGGCGGCTTGCCGACAGACATGCGTTTCGAATTGTTGGAGCCGTTGCGTTACCTGTTCAAAGACGAGGTGCGGGCCGTGGGCGAGGAGTTAGGGCTGCCGGAAGAGATCGTGTGGCGGCATCCTTTTCCCGGTCCGGGGCTGGCCGTGCGGGTGTTGGGCGAGGTGACCTGGGAGCGGCTGGAGACCCTGCGGGCAGCCGATGCCATCGTCATCGAGGAGCTGCGGGCGGCGGGCCTCTACCGACAGACGGCTCAGGTCTTTGCCGTGCTCCTGCCGGTGCGGAGTGTGGGGGTGATGGGCGACGGGCGGACCTATCAGAACGTGGTGGCAGTGCGGGCGGTGACCACCGATGACTTTATGACTGCCGACTGGGCCCGTCTGCCCTACGATCTCCTGGCTCGCCTCTCCAACCGTATCGTCAACGAGGTGCCGGGCGTCAACCGCGTGGTCTATGACATCAGCAGCAAGCCGCCGGCGACCATTGAATGGGAGTAGAGTGGAGTCAAAATCCTGTTCGGCTTCCTGGCCAACCTGGCCCTGCCCCGGCTCTTGGCCCCCGAGGCCTTCGGCACCTTCGCCTTGGCTATCTTCTTCACAATAAACACTATTCAACCTGCGTCTCTCAGCCCATCCGCACCATCGTCCTGGCCCGGGTGCTGGCCCCCGGTGATTTCGGCCTGGTGGGGATTGCAATGTTGACGGTGGCCGCCCCTGAAGAGCTTCTCCCGAACGAGCTTCCAGGTCGCCTTGATCAAGGAAAGATATTGGATAGGAGGAAATGTCTGTAATGGATATATCGCATAAGCTAGAGGTTCTCAAGGATGCTTATCCCAACGAAACTGAACTGGATCGGGTTATGGGAAAGGTGCTGGACATGGCTCTCAGTCAGCATCGGCTGCGCCTGGAGCGGTATGAGCGCGACCTGCGCGAGTTTGAGAGGCGTTACGGCATGGGGTCAGAAGCGTTCTATCGGCGTTTTGAGGCTGGGGAACTGGGCGATGCGATGGACTTCTTCGAGTGGGCTGGCCTCTACGAACTGCGCCAGGACCTCATGGAGAAGATCCGACGTTTGGAGTCAGTTCTGTGAAAGATGCAGCCGATTACCTGGCCCATATCAAAGCGCTCATCGTCGTGAATCCCCAGGTGGTGCATTGGGCGGTGGTACGCGAAGAAGCGCAGGGCGATATAGGGCTATTTCGTTATCGGCTCACACTGCGTGACGGGAGCCTATTGGAGATGTTTGAGCGCTTCCAGGTCGTGAGAGGAAGAACGCGGATAGCAAAGTACAGCTTTCACTGGCAGGACGCTGCCGGTCAGTTGCGTAGGCGGTGGGACAATGCGGCACATCATCCGGAGGTCTCGACACATCCACACCATGTTCATGATGGTGGGGAGGCAAACGTGCTACCGCATGGGCCGATCAGCGCCGAAGAGGGGCTGGCTATCGCCGCAAAGGAGCGGATTTAAGCTGAAATAGGTGCTTTGGCTGCAAGAGAAGAATTCATATGGTAAAGGGAAGGTTTGAAGTAAGTTACCGTGAGCCTGATGTT
>JBBIJG010000068.1:4300-9005 GCA_037446095.1 Caldilineae bacterium | reverse complement strand
GATCTTGACAGTAGTTGAAGGCAAAGTCCTTGGCACCGCTCCAGATGCCGTTTTTCTCGACTTTGTAGGAATAGGAGCCTTCGACCATGTAGAAAGTGGTCAGGCCGCTGGCGTCGCTGTCCTGCCACCCCCACTCACCGCCGGCTCCACCCGGGTCGCGGTAGATGTGCACGCGATAGCCCTGATGTACACCACCCTGGTGGTCCCACACCTTGATGGTGACGACCGAAAGTTGATGGTTGATGGCCTGATTCACTCCGGCAACGGAGAAGGCCCGCCGGGCGCTGTACGCGCCGTTCTTTTCGACGGCGTATTCGTAGTTACCGTTGTTGAGCAGGAACGCAGCGTCGCCATTGCCATCCGTGTCCTTCCAGGCTATCTCACCGCCGCCTGGATTGTAGACGTGGACTCGATAGTCGGGCTGGCCGGTACCCGGCGCGGCGCCCGTATGCACATGGAAGGTGATGGTGGCATTGGGAGGTGGATTGTTGTTCACTCCCATCGAGGAGGGGCCTATAGTCACCGAGGTGCCAGAGGCTTCTCACCCGTCGCCCGAATCGCCGTCTACGCCGTTGGTCTTCAACGCGATGCTGGTGCCTTTGGGACTGGAAGGGTTGGTGCCCGTCCAGGTCAGGCTGCCATTGATAGTAGTGCTAGCGCTGCCGTAAGCGATGTAATCTACACCGACACCGGAGGCGTCGCCGAGTAATATCTCGTCGCCGTCATTGTTCCACACGCCGGAGCCGCGGTTCCAATAGAGGTGGTACACTGGCCCGGTGGTGTCATTCGTGCCACTATCAGTGTGGACGACGATATACTCTCCCTCACTCGGTGTGAGATCCGGGAAGGTAAAGGTGTTATTCGCTGTGTCTTTCAGGGTCCAGTCCTGCAGACTTCCAGGAGAAGAGCTGACATATAGCTCCACCCACTCCAGCTTCGCGTCAGTGTCGGGATTATACATCACCTCGTTGATGACCAGCGTTGTGCTGGCTGCGCCCGCCGGTATTGCGTTCAGCGCTAACAGGAACCCTATAAGCATCATGATAGTCAATGCGCGAATTGTTTTCATTGGTGTACCTCCTCGTAGGAATCATCTCAACTGCCTCGAAATCTGTATCACATCGCCAAACACGTCTTTTGCATCTCACCTCCTTTGCACCCTCGGACCACTCTTGCCGGAGGAGTAAGTTGACACCCAATGCAAATTGAGGTAAAATGATAAAAGGGCACAATTTTGTCAATACCCAATGGTTAGAAAATTAGTAAAAATTGCGACTGCTGGAATCAGTCCACTCGTTAATAGTGCACTATCAACAAATGGGCAGGTGATTCATTACAGTTTTCTCATCCCAGCCCACTCCAGATGAGCCAAGACCCTTTACTTTTCGGCTGGGACTTTAGGCTCGATTCCCCTCTTGCCCAACGCCGTCTTATCGGGCCTCTCTTGTCCTCAGTATCATGCAGCCCACCTAGGGGTGATGGCTGGGCACCGCTTCTGTAGGCGGCGCTTGACAGCGAGAACAAACGAGGCAAAAGCCCGGCTGTGAGAGCCGGGCTTTCGTTGGGAGGCTGGAGCTCGACCTATCGCATCCGGCGGGCAATGACCAGCCCGACCAGGGGTAATAGCAAGACAGCGCCAGCTCCGCCGCAAAGACCTTTTCGCCTGGCCGAAGAGGCAGAGGGGACCGGCTGATCCGCTGAGGCAACGGTGCGGGTTGGGATCGCAGAGGAGCGGGGTGGCGTGGGCTCCAGGGTGGGTGGCACCTCCACCTCGGGCGCCTCCCCTTCCACCACCTCGTAGGCTGTGCCCTCCAAAACCACGATGACGTGGGTCCCCAGGGCGAAGTATTTTCCCCACTCAGGCCGGGCAGCCAGAAGTGCAAAGTAGTTGTCGCTGCCGAAGCTGACCTTGGTTGTGGTCATTTTCTCCACATCATAGGCCGTGTCCATCCAGATCTCGTCCTGGAGCACAAAGGTCTTGTCCCCCACGTACTTGATCACCTCTCGAACTGGCACTTCCCCGCCAGGACCCTCTTTAGAGGGAATGGCCGCCGGAGCCATTGGTACAATTTGGGCTCCACGCAGGCCCGCCTCGACTTCGCTTTTATCCACCGCTCCCGCCCCATAGTCTGGCGCGGGGGTAGCCGTGGCCATGGCTTTGTATTGCTGCTCGGCTACCCGCTCCCGCCCCCTTTCACTGAGCACATCCTCGGTCTCATCTACCAGAAAGGAGGTGTAAGGGGTGATGATGCCGTAGCGCACCGACAATTCCACAATCTCGTCCACCAACTCGCGGCTCTCGCCGTGCAGCCGGATCTGACTCAAGAGATAGCCGATCTTGCGCGTGGCCCACAGGCGAGGGATGAACTCATCGCCGCCTCTGTCGCGGAAGTGGACATCCTCATACTCGAAACGCTGTAGGCGGTCGTTGACCCTCCCTGCCAGGGTGATGGTCGTATCGCCGCCCTCCCGATAACGGCCCACCAGCACCAGTTGCGTGCCGGCAAAGAGGTCCGGCAGGGGGTCGGGATAGGTGTCCTCAACGCGGATGCCACCAAAGTCCAACTCGATGTCCGAAAGAAGCGGGGTGCTGACCTTGGCGTAGAAAGCCGAGACCTCCTCGTCAATGGCTTCACCAGGCCGCACATAGGCGCTGGCTCCCCGATGAGCCTGGGCCATGGTGTCCAACAGAACGGTGTTGACGTCGTCGCCCACCCCGAAGGCGAAAATACGGACATTGTCAGGCGCTGCATCGTCCACGTTGGCCAGAATGCGATCGGTCTCGACCTCCCCTTCGGTGGCCAGACCATCCGTCAGAAAGATGATGATGGTAGGCCGTTCCTGGTCAACCTGGTCAAGGGCCTCCAACAGGGCGCGGTTGATGTTGGTGCCGCCGGAGGCGGTCAGGTTGCGCACAAAACGCCGGGCCTCCTGGCGCTCGTCGGCCGGCCGCAGGCGGTCATCATACTGGCGCACCCCGGTACTAAAGGCGACGATGTTAAAACGGTCCTCGTCGTGGAGCTTATCCAACACGAACTCCAGAGCGTCCTTGGCCTGCTCCAGCTTCTCGCCCCTCATACTGCCTGAAGTGTCCAGGACAAAGATGACATCCTTGGCGATCACTTCCCGCTCATCTACTTCTATTTTGGGAGCGACCAGCAAGAGGAAAAAGCCATCTTCGCCCCCCTGGCGATAACTGACCAGGTTCAGCCCAAAGTCCTCTTCGGAGATGCTGTAGTAGAGCTCGAAATCGCGGTCGGGCTTGACGTCGTAATCCTCGTAGCCGATGCGGGCGGAGTAGTCACCTTCGCGGTCCACAGCGATGTCGTGGCTGGGAGAGTAGATGGCCTTGATGGCCTCGTTAGAGTGCAACTCGATGCTGACCGAGACATCCTCGATGGGCCTGGAGGAGAACTTTTCGGTGTTCAGAGGATAGAGGTATTTGACCAGGCCCTGGTCCATAGGCAGGACCTCGCTGTACTCCAGTTCGACCCTTTTCTCGCCGTGGGCGGGGATGGGGTAGATGCGGGCCTGGAAGGCGTTGCGCCCCACATATTCCAACAGGGCCGGATCACGCCTCTGCCGCACGATGTCCTCATAAATCCGGCGCGCTTCGTCCTTTTCCAGCACCCGCGCTTCCACCTTCTGGCCATCCACATACATGGCGAACTCGGAAATGGCTGCCTCTTCGGGCAGGGGGAAGATGTAGGTCCCTTCCAGCTCCCAAGGTGACTCGTTGACGAAGACTTGGTCCACGTGCGTGGTGGCCACCTGATCCTCGATGGTCACCTTCACCCGGTGGTACTTGATAGCCAGGTCAGGGATCCGGGTGATGGGTGGCGGTGGTGGACATTTCGGGCATGGCCTGGGTGGGTCGGGGATGATAATGCCGTCGGCGTAGGCCGGGCCGACTGTAACCAGCAACAGTCCGATGACAACAGTTACCGCAAACAGGGTTCTCGTTTTCATGGCAATCACCTCCTTCAGAGCCTAAACTCGTGCATAAGGGTGTTTCTGGTTGGGCGAAGGCAATGCCTTCGCCTTGCCAGAATGGTTTCACCGCAGGGCGTGGGCGGGGGAGACCGGCGAATTCAACTTCTAGACGCCGGAAGAAGGTAAAAAGTTCCAGCCATTGACAAGGTGCCCGAAAGATGATATACTGAAAGCGGTTTCCCCTGCTTCCCGAAAGAACTGTCCAGGTAGAACAGCCGATGGGCACTGATTACATTTGCCGGCAATGCCCCAAAGCCACCCGGGACCGCTGCATCGCCCAAAGTCATACCTCTCCCAGCTCAAAGGAGATGATCCAACGAGCCTTTGAAGCCCGCACCGACACCGAGGAGATGTGGAGGATCCTGCAACTCAACTGTCTCCGCGTCCAAGAAGAGCAGGAGGCTAAGACCTATCACGAATCTGCTCTGGCCCGACGCCTGCGCCTGGCCAGAGAGGGCGAGAAGGCAGAGCCAGAGACGGAGGCGATAAAGCCTGAAACCGAGCCGGCTCCGGTCCGCATCCCTCCGGAGCCGGTGGAAACCATCCGACCTCTGGCTCGTGAGGCAGACCGGGTCGCGGTGAAACCCTCGCCTCCCCCTCTTGCGGAGGAGGTTCCTGCGCGAAGGGAGCCAGAGCGCGCACGGTATTCCCTGGTGTTGGAACCAACCAAACGTCGCATTGCCTTGCCCATTGAGGGGGAGGTCATTTTCGG
>JBBIJG010000068.1:0-4289 GCA_037446095.1 Caldilineae bacterium | reverse complement strand
CCGATCCCAACACGGGTTTTTTCCCGGACATTGATTTGACCTATGAAGACCGAGGCCGGTTTGCCGTTTCGCGCCGCCATGCTCGGATCTATGCCGAGGACAACATACACTACATTGAAGACATGGGCAGCACCAATGGCACTCGCGTCAACAACCAACGCCTGCTGGTCGCTCAGAAGCATAGACTGCACCAGGGGGACCGCATCGCCATGGGCCATTGCTTATCCGTCTATCATCTCACCCCCAAATGGCTCCTCAACCCTTCTCCCAGCCTCAAGGTCTGCGCCTATTTGCTCGTGACTTCTTCTGGCCAACGCATTGATTTGCCGGAGCGGGGGGAGTTGATTATTGGACGTTCTGATCCGGTGATGGGCTTCGCCCCAGATATTGACCTGGACAAAAGCAAGTTCAGTGAGAGGGTCGCCCGGCGTCATGCCAGGCTCCTGTGCCAGGGACGGGCCCACTCCCTCGAAGACCTTGGCAGTCCTTCTGGGACTAAAATCAATGGGACGCCTGTCTTGGTGGGGCACACGGTTCCGTTGACCCCCGGCGACCACATCTGGCTCGGGGGGTGTGTGCTCGCCTATGAAATCGAAATCCAGAGCTCCTCAATGCCGAAATGAACCATCGCCGCTTCAGGCCCATCGCTCGCCGCGGATTTGTAATCTGCCCCTCGCCGAGCGCAGATCAGCGGAGGCGAACTGTGATCTAGTTTAGGAGGTGGATTATGCCTGTTCCGAGAGAAAAAGCCAGGCGCATTGTTTGGGAAAAAGATGGCAAGGAGATGATTTACATTCCAGGGGGAACGTTCCTTATGGGCAGCGATGAGGACAGTGACAATCAGAGGCCAGCCCATGAGGTTTACGTGGCTCCTTTTTACATTGACCGCTACCCGGTGACTAACGAGGAGTACAAGCGCTTCCTAGACGAGACCGGGCATCCGGTCCCCTACTATGACGTCTCCTGGGCCGACTGTCGCAGCTACAACTGGGTTCCAGAGAAACGGACCTACCCGGAAGGTAAAGGCCGTCATCCGGTGGTTCTGGTTACCTGGGAAGATGCCCTGGCCTACGCCGCCTGGGCCGGTAAGCGATTGCCCACCGAAGCTGAATGGGAACGGGCTGCACGGGGCACCGACGGGAGGCGTTGGCCCTGGGGAAATGAGCTGAGCCCAGGGCGTTGTAATACCAAGGAAGCAGGCATCGGCGGCACGACCCCGGTCGGCATGTATTCTCCCCAAGGAGACAGCCCTGAAGGCATGGGGGATGCCGTGGGCAACGTTTGGGAGTGGACCAGCAGCCTCTATAAACCCTACCCATACGATCCCCACGATGGCCGGGAAAACCTGCAAGCCAGTGGCTGGCGGGTCCTGCGTGGGGCCTCATGGTTGAACGACTTGACCGTGGCCAGTTGCACAGCACGCCTTGACGGCGATTTCCTGTTTTTTACTAATGTGGGCTTCCGCTGCGCCGTCTCAGCCGAGTGAAAGGACTTGCGCGAGGTGACGGTCGCTTTCAGAAGTGACCCTCACCTCCGGTGCCCCCTCCGCACCCCTGACCGTTCGGGCCGAAAGCTCGCGAAGCCCGCCACAAGTTTGTGGTAGCGACCTCTATGGACAAAAACGCTAATCCCTACGTTTTTGATCGCCCGATCACGACCCAGGAGTTGTTCTTTGGCCGGGACGACATCTTGCGCGTCATCAAAGAAGCTCTCATGGACCGGGAGCAAGATAACCTCATCATCCTGTACGGCCAGCGCCGGATGGGCAAGACCTCACTCCTGCACCAGGTCGGCCCCTATCTGGGTGAGCTGTACCTCCCCATCCTGATAGACCTCCAACAGCTCCCCTCCGACAGCCCTGAAAGCTTTCTGTGGGAAGTAGCCTCGGTTATCCAACGGGCTCTGCAAGGAGACAGAGACCTCAGGGTCGAATTGCCATCTCAGGAGCCATTTCTGGCCGATGCCTGGCACGCTTTTGGCCACCAATTTCTGGCCAGAGTCAGCGAAGCCCTCGGCGACAGGCATCTCCTCCTGATGTTCGACGAGGCCCACCTGATTTCAGAAGTCCCCTGGCCAGGCGATATTTGGAGCTACCTGCTCGGCTTAACTCGCCAGCACCCCAGGCTGGGTCTCATCCTTGCCCTGGAAAGCCGGGAGCCCCCCTCTCCGGCAGCGGCTGGCGTGCAGCAGAAGATCGGGTACCTGAATCGAGAAGAAGCTGTCCGCCTGATTGTACAACCCACCCAGGGGACTTTGACCTATGAGCCCGAAGCGGTCGAACGCCTCTTCTCCCTCACCTCCGGCCACCCCTACTACCTCCAACTCCTCTGTCATACCCTCTTCGCCTATTGCCAGCGCGTGAACGTCAGAACGGTGACCCCTACCGACGTGGAGACCGTTCTCCCCGAGGCTGTCGAACGGGCCGGGCCTGATTGCCAATTCCTCTGGGACAGCTCGACACCCGAGGAGAAATTCGTGCTGGCTGCCCTGGCGCAGGCGGGGGGAAAGGAGAGACAGGCTATTGCCAAGGACGAGCTCCTGACCACCCTGAAGCGACGAAAGGCACCGCTTTCAGCTCGCCAGGTGGCAAAAGCTCTGGTCAACCTTTCATTGAGGGAGATCATCAATTTCCAGGCCCCCTACACTTTCCAGGTAGATGTCTTCAGACTATGGGTGAGGGATCAGAAAAGGATAGGCGGGGTCAAAAGGGAATTGGCCGGAACGGTTAAACAGTGGCAAAAGGAAAAGGTTGGGGTGCCTGTTGAGCGCAGGAAACCAGGATGGAGGATAGGGCTGGCTGCTCTGCTGGTGGGCATGCTCCTGGTAGGGGGCTATCTGGGAGGATTCTTTTTTCAGCCCAGGACCGAAATATGGGGGAGAATGAGAGCGACGCCAACGGTCCTGGCTCCTGCTCCGCCGTCTACCCCACCGGCCGATACGCCCACAGCCGGGCCGGGCATCCCGTTCACTCCCCCGCCGACGCCCACTTATACTCCGACGCCTCTTCCCACCCCTACTGCTACCCTGGCGCCGACAGCGCCTGCCAGGCCTGGTCCTCTCCTTAGCTTGCCGGAGCGTAGGAGCGTTCTGGCCGTGGCCATCGCTCCATCCGATGGCCGATGGGTCTATGTGGCGCTCAAAGGGGCAGGGATTTACAGAAGCACCGACGGCGGCCTCTCCTGGGCTCTGACAGCTCTCAATGGCAGCGGGCAGGACATCCTGATTGACCCGGCTGATCCGAGGCGGGTCTTCGTCGCCGTCTGGGCCGGTGTGTTGCGGAGCGCCGATGGAGGAGCGACCTGGGACATGGCGCGGGATGGCCTGCCCAAAGACCAGCAGGTGAGCGCTCTGGCCTGGGACTCAAGCGACAGGCGAGTCATGTATGCTGGCCTGCGGGCCAGCCCCTCGGCGGGGTCAGCGGTATACCGAAGCACGGATGGGGGCGAGACGTGGGAACGGCTCTGGAGTCCCGCCGGAAGAGAAGCCTTGGGGAGCGACGTTGCAGCCCTGGCCGTAGACCCGACCGGTGGGACGAGATACGTGGCTCTGAGTAACGCCTACGACCCACGGCTGGATCTGGAAGGAGAACCCTGTCTGCCGTGCGCGGCCTGCGAGCCAGGCCGGGTAGGTGGGGAAGTATGGCGCATCTGTCGCCACGGTCGCGACCTGGTCCTGGACCCGCAAAACCCTCAAGTCGTGTACTTTGCCCGGGGTGCGGGGACCGTGCGCTCCACCGACGGCGGCGAGACCTGGTGGGACTTGACCGCAGGGCGCCCCTGCCTCGGTGAGGAGGTGGCCCACGCAGGCTCTTGGGCTTTGGCCATTGCCCCAAGAGACAGCCAGGTGCTCTACGAAGGTACGGGCTCCAATTCCCTCACCTTCCAGGCTGGGCTCTACAAGACGACCGACGGCGGCCAGAGCTGGGTGGTCATCAACAACGGTCTGCCTGGCCAGCCTGGCCCCTGCCCTTCTTTCCTTTCCACCACCGTCGAGCATATCTACGCCCTGGCCGTTGACCCCGCCGACAGCCGAATCGTCTATGCAGCTACCTCCGCAGGACTATACAAAACCACCGATGGGGGGGAGAGTTGGAACAGAGAATGACCGTGCCCGTCGTTGATTTTCACTTTCATGTCACCACGGCTGATGAGTATGCCCCCTGGCTGCTGGACTGGCTGCGTCCGGCGATCAAGGGCGACCCGGCGGAGCACCTGCATCGCGTGCTGGATACGCCCCAAGGGATGCTGGAATATCTGGATGAGCAGGGGATAGACTATGCCGTTTGCCTG
>JBBIJG010000067.1:7851-9024 GCA_037446095.1 Caldilineae bacterium | reverse complement strand
GCCCCTCGCGATCATCCTCATCACCCCGCTGAGCCTGTTGTTCGCCATCCTGGCTGCCATCGCCCTTTCTCTGCTGGTCAGCGTGCTCCTGGCCCGTCGGATGAGTGGCCCCATCCGCGATATGGAGCAGGCCACCTGGCGCATCGCCACCGGTGACCTGGACGTCCGCCTGGCCGACTATCCACCGGACGAAATAGGGCGCCTGGCTGCCAGTATCAGCCACATGGCTGAACGGTTGAAGCACCTGGAGGCCGCCCGCGCTCGGTTCATCAGCGAAATCTCCCATGAGCTGCGCACTCCACTGAGCGCCATCAAGGGTCTGCTGGTCAATCTGATGGATGCCGCCGGGCCGGGCGAGCAACCCTCCCTGGAGATCGCCGGGCGCGAGACCGACCGCCTGATCCGCCTGGTCAACCAATTGCTGGATTTCTCCCGCTGGCAGGGCGGGCAACTGAAACTGAACCGCCGTCCCGTTGACCTTGGGGCCATCATCCGCGCCGCTGTGACCCTGAGCGAGGGTCACGCCTATCATCGCCACATTACCCTGAACGCCGACATTCCCCCGTCCCTGCCGATAATTTTCGCTGACCCGGACCGCCTGCAGCAGGTCATCCTCAACCTGCTGGACAACGCCATCAAATTCACTCCAGGCGGCGGTCACGTGACGCTGGCCGTGACCCAGGAGCAAGGAGAGATCAAAGTCAGCGTGCAGGACACGGGGCGAGGGATGAGGGAGGAGGAGCGGGTGAGAGCCTTTGAAGCCTATTATCGGGGTGAGGGAGGCGGAGCCGGCCTGGGGCTGACCATCGCGCGGGCCATCGTGGAAGCGCATAATGGCCAGATGGACATCGAAAGCAGCCTGGGCCAGGGCAGCCGCGTGTGGTTCACCTTACCTTTGTAACAATTGTTCACCTCTCGTTAACAGCCTTGTCACCGACTGGCAACACTTTCGTGATACACTGGAGGCGCAAAAAGTAAAACGTAAGGCGTGAAAGCGCTACGTTTTACGCATCCCGTTTCACGAGAAAGGAGCGACAGATGGACAAGCGATGGTTTATCGGGTTAAGTGTATTGGCGGTGATGGCCCTGCTTCTCGGCGGGTGCCAGAAGCAGCCGACCGCCCAGGAAATCGTGGCCAAATTGAAGGAAGTCGAGGCCGGCACCGAGGACGCC
>JBBIJG010000067.1:0-7800 GCA_037446095.1 Caldilineae bacterium | reverse complement strand
GGACGAGGAGTTAGTGATCGAAGTGTGGGAGAAAAAGCCCAACAAGCTCCGGGCCGAGGTCCTCGAAGCCAGCGACCTTGAACTTGCTGGGGCCATCTATGTGACCGACGGGCAGCAGTTCTGGACATACCAGCCCAGCCAGAACGAGGTGGTATTTGGCGAGATCGGGCCGGACGAGCCGTCCAGCTTCCAGGAAGTGATCCAACGCACGGAGGACTTGATCCGGCAGGCCCTCGATGCCACCGAGGTAAAACTGGTGGGTGAAGAGGACGTGGCCGGCGTAGCAACGTACAAACTGGAGCTTACCCCCAGGGAAAACGACGAGAAGTTCCTGCCTGCGGGCAGCCAGGTCACTCTATGGGTGGATCAGGAGCGCTGGGTCGTGTTGCAGGCTCACTTCAGCGGTGGGATCGCCGGCGAGGGCCGGATGCGCGTCCGCTCGTTCGAGCTCAACACGGGGATAGCCGATGACCGTTTCCAGTTCACAATCCCCGAAAGCGCAAAGGTCACCAGGGCCGAAGACAAGCGGCCAAAACACCTTACCCTGGATGAGGCCCGCGCCCAGGCCGACTTTCTGCTCGTCCCCACCTATGTGCCGGAAGGCGTGACCCTGGTTGATGTTCTCACTATGGGAGAGGCATTTATCCTCCACTACGACCACTCCACGAGCTCGTTCAGTATCATACAGGGGCCGTCGGATGGGGTGAGAGAGGCCCCCACGGGTCAAAAGACCGAGGTCACCGTACGGGGTCAGACGGCCAGCCTGATCACCGATGGCCTGGGCAACAGCTTCCTGACCTGGGTAGAGGACGGGATAACGATCACCATCGCCGGCCGCATCAGCCAGGATGAAATCCTGAAAGTGGCCGGGTCATTGCAGTAATTCGGCAGGACCCCAGAAATGCAAGAGGTGCGACGCACTTTGGGAAGGGCGTCGCACCTTGCCTGGAGAGGACTAATGACAGAGGCCATTGTACGCACGGTGGGCCTGACCCGCCGCTACAAAATGGGCGACACCTTTGTGGAAGCGCTGCGAGGTGTGGACCTGACCATCGCTCGCGGCGAGTTCGTGGCCCTGGTGGGGCCCTCGGGCTCCGGAAAGTCCACCGTGCTCAACCTCATCGGCGGGTTGGACCGGCCCACGAGCGGCCAGGTGTGGATCAACGACATCGAGTTGAGTGCCAGCGACGAGCGAACCCTGACCCGTCACCGCCGCCAAAACGTGGGCTTTGTCTTCCAGAGCTTCAACCTGCTGCCCCGCCTGACAGCCGAGGAGAACGTGGCCCTTCCGCTGATGTTCAGCGGGGTGCCGGAGAAGGAGCGCCGGGCGCGGGCACGGACGCTCCTGGAGCAGGTGGGCCTGGGACACCGTCTGACCCATCGTCCCACCCAGCTCAGCGGCGGCGAACAACAACGGGTAGCCATCGCCCGCGCCCTGGTGAGCCAGCCGGCCCTCCTCCTGGCCGACGAGCCGACCGGCAACCTGGACACGGCCACCGGCGCGGAGATCATGACCCTGCTGAAAGAGCTGAACCAAGAGCGGGGGTTGACCCTGCTGGTAGTCACCCACGACTCGGAGGTGGCTGCCTTCGCCGACCGTGTCATCCGGCTGCGGGACGGACGGATTCAGGAGGGTGAGGGACAACCATGACCTGGCGCGATCTGTTTCAGACAGCCCTCTCTAACCTGGGCCGACACAAGGTCCGTACCGCCCTGTCGTCCGTCGGCGTGGCAGTCGGCATCCTGACCATGGTGACGATGCTGTCGCTGGGCGTTGGGGTGCAGCGGGAAATGATCAGGAACTTTCGGAGCATTGGGTTGGAGACGCTGACCCTGCGCCCCGAATTCGAGGAGCGCAGCCTGTTCAACCAGTTCGGAGAGCCGCGACGCATCAAGCTGCTGACCCCTGCTCTGGCCGACGAATTGCGAGCCCACCCCCAGGTCACCGAGGTCATACCGCGCATCTATCTGCCTGGCTCAATGAACATCAGCGTGAGGTTTGACGACCATGAGGTCCGTATCTGGGTTTGGGATGCAGACGATGAGAATCCGAACGAGATCTTTTCCCCGCCAGCCGAAGCTGTAGCCGGTCGGAAGTTGGGGGCGGACGAACCGGGTCACATCACCCTGAGCACCGACCTGCTGGAGGAAATGGACATTGATGACTATCAGGCTTTGATCGGGCAGGAGGTCGAGCTGGTGCTCCACGCCCCCCGGGGCGAGAGGGTGGCTTTCCCCTTCACCGTGGTGGGCGTGCTCAACGACCGACGAGGGGTTCGACTGGGCTTCGACGATCAGTTGGCCCTCAAATCGTGGTGGTACAACGACCCCAATCTGCTGGAGACCCAGGGTTACGATGCTTTGACCGTCCGCACCACTTCCCTCAGCGCGGCCACCCGGTTGCTGGATGATTTAGAAAAGCAGGGGTTTGAGGTCCGTTCGATAAAGACGACGTTAGATATGGCCAACCGGGGTATCCTCATCATGCAGGCCATGTTAGGCTCGGTAGGGCTGGTCGCTTTGCTGGTGGCCAGCCTGGGTATCGCCAATACCATGATCATGGCCGTTTACGAACGCACCAAGGAGATCGGCATCCTCAAAGCGGTAGGGGCCGCGCCCCATCAGATTCGGGGGCTGTTCATCGTCGAAGCGGCGCTGATCGGGCTGGGTGGCGGGGTGGCCGGGACGGTGGGTGGCTGGCTGCTGGGTCTGGGTCTCAACCGGCTGATTGTCGCCATCATGACCTGGCAAGAGATAACCATCCCTCAAAACATCCAGTTCTTTGCCCTGTCGTGGTGGCTGGTGGTCCTGGCCCTGGCCTTCGCTACAGTGGTAGGGCTGCTGGCCGGGCTGTATCCAGCGGCCCGGGCAGCGCGGCTGGACCCGCTGGAAGCGCTGAGGCAGGAGTAGAAAATTCTGCGCGCGCCGAGATAGAGGATGCTGTCTACCTGCCAGCCTCTTTTGCTCACGGCGGATTTGTCATCCGCCGCCGGGCCGCTGGATTGCAAATCCAGCGGGAGCGATGGCAGTGTCCCCCTGCTCCAGGTCGGCCAGGACGCGGCTGACCAGGGCCGTCTTGCCCATCCCGCCCCACCACGCTGACCGGGCGCACGCTGGCGTCGGCCAGATGGTCGCAGAGGGCTTGCATCTCGCGCAGGCGGTCCTTGAAATGGGTCACGTCCAGCGAGCGGAGGTTGACCACATGCTGGCGCTCTCGTCTCTCGCGGCGTTGCCTGTCGGCCTGGTCTCGCTTGGCCCGCAGAGAGCCCATCTCGGCGTCCAATGGTGTCTGCGCCCACCCGGCGACGGACGTGGCCACCTGCCCGGCCAGTTCTTCGGGGTTTTTGAAGAACTGCACCAGGTGAGCAGCCATGAGTTCTCGCCGCAGGGCTTCGATCTTTTCCCCGCCCGCGCCGCTCTCCATTTTGGTGCGCGGCCAGGGCGCGTCTTCGTGCAGCAGGAAGATCAATCGTTCCAGGCCGGACTCGCCCGCCTGCCGGTACTCCAGTTCAGTGATGGACCGCTCCTGGCCGGGTGGGATGTAACCGTAGCGCCAGGCGAAGATCCCGACGTAAACATCGCAGGAAGCCACATCGGCCAGGCATTTGTCCAGCGGGCGTTGGTCGGTGGCGACGTAATCTTCCATGGCGATCACATCGTAGCGCATCTTACGCAAGACGTCGTAGACCTGCTGGCGGTGCTCTACCAGGTCGCTGTAGGTTGAGGAGATGTAGATTTTAGTCATTGCTCTCCCTTGGGGGCCATTTCTGCTTCGGCTGGATTTGTAATCCAGCCGCCGGACCGCCGGATTGCAAATCCGGCGAGAGCAGAGACGCTACCCCTGCTCTTCCAACGCCGCAGCGATGGTTTCGCCAAACTGACGGGCTGCGCCGGGACCGTTGGCAGTGATAATCAGCCCGTCGCGTACCACGCTTTCGCTGGTGCAGGTCGCTCCACCGGCCTGCACCTTGTCGGTTTCCGATGCGAACACCGTGGCCCGCTTGCCCTGCAACACGCCCGCTCTGGCCAGCGTCACCGGGGCGATGCAGATGGCGGCCAACACCTTGCCCTGGGCCACCGCCTCCTGGGCGATGCGGTGCGCTATGGGGTCGTCCCAGTACTCTGCGGCCCCCACGCCACCCACAAAGACAATGGCCGCATAGTCGTCTACCACAATGTCACTCACCAGGATATCGGGCTTTACCCGCGTGCCCAGCATTCCGGTGGCTGTTTCCAGGGACGAGGAGGCCACTGTGAGCTGGAACCCCCGGCTCTCCAGTGCGGTGCGCGGTTCGCTATACTCTTCGTCACGGAAGTCCTTGTGGGCGATGATGAGCACGACCCGCTTGACGGCGGGTTGAGCAGGCTCGGGCTGCGACGGGCCTGTAGGCGGGGGTACCGCTTCCGGCGGAGTCTGGATGGGTTGTGGGGCCGCTGTCGGCGGAGCTGCCCTGGTGAGCGTCGGGGTTAGGGTCGCTTTAGTTGGCGGAGCAGTCACCTCGGTTGCAGCAGGGCCGCACCCTGTCAGAAACACCAAAAACACAATGAGGGTTGTCCAAAGGAGGGTTTTCTTTACCATGGCTGTCTCCTTTCAGAGAGCGAAACGATTTTATTATGAGTGGGCTTGACCCCTCCCCTAGCCTCTCCCCGCGTCGGGGAGGGGAACCGACTTCTTTCCTCTCTCGGAAGGGGAAGGGTAGGGATGGGGGTCAGCCCTCCGCTTTACATGGCCACCACAAAGGCCACAGCGTATTCCTGAGAGTGGGAAAGGCTAATGGCAAAGGCGCTCAGGCCCAGGCTCTCAGCCCGGTCTCGGGCCTGCCCGTGCAAGTGCACCAATGGCTTGCCCCGTGCGTCAGGCAGCACCTCTACCTCCCGCCAGGAGATGCCCCCCCGACCGACGATGCCCGTGCCCAGAGCCTTGGACACGGCCTCTTTGGCGGCGAAACGGGCTGCCAGTTCGGGAACCCGTCCTCGACAGTAGGCTATCTCCGCTTCCGTGTAGACACGTCGCAGAAAACGCTCGCCGTGTCGCTGGAGGATCTGCTTTATGCGTTCGATTTCGATAATGTCCACGCCAACGGAAACATGCTCTCTCAATATCCCCGCCCCATCCCCCGATAGATGAAGCCCAGGTTTTTCATCTCTTCTACATCGTAAATATTGCGGCCGTCAATGAGGATCGGCTGGCGCATAGCTTGCTTGATGCGGGCCATGTCCAGATGCTTGAATTCGTTCCATTCTGTGATGACGACTAAAGCATCGCTGCCTTCAGCCACCTCGTAGGGATCGGCACAGTAGATGACATTGTTGAGGATGCCTCTGGCCACCTCCATGGCTACAGGGTCATAGGCTTTGATGCGCGCTCCTTCATTTTGCAGCAGATGAATGATCTCCACGGCAGGGGCCTCGCGCATGTCATCGGTGTTAGGTTTGAAGGCCAGACCCAGAATGCCGATGGTTTTTTCGTTCAGAGTCCGCAGCAGGTCCCGCAGTTTCTGCACCACCAGGCGACGCTGGTCCCGGTTGATCTCCATCACCGCGCGGAGCAATTGAGGGTGACAACCGTGGATGGAGGCCATGTGCTCCAGGGCTTTGACATCTTTGGGAAAACAACTCCCCCCGTAGCCGACACCGGCGTCGAGATAGGCAGAGCCGATGCGCTTATCGTAGCCCATGCCGATGGCGACCTCTTTGACATCGGCTCCCAGAGCCTCGCAGATAGAGGCGATTTCGTTGATGAAGGAAATGCGATTGGCCAGGTAGGCGTTAGAGGCGTACTTGATCATCTCGGCCGTGCGCAGATCGGTGATCATGATGGGCGCTCGCAGAGAGAGGTACAACTGAGCCACTTTCTCCGCTGCCTCCCGGTTGAGAGAGCCCAACACGATACGATCGGGATACATGAAATCATGGACGGCCGAGCCTTCGCGCAGAAACTCCGGGTTGCTGACCACAGCAAAATCTACATCGTTGACTTTGTGCTTTCTGACGATGTCGGCCACCCAGTCGCCGGTGCCCACCGGCACAGTGCTTTTATTGACGATGATCAGGGGATGATCCATGACGGCGGCAATGCTCTCGGCGGCCATGCGCACGTACTTGAGATCGGCCTCACCATCTACCCCCGCAGGAGTACCTACGGCGATGAAGACAAATTCTGCGTCTTGGACGCCTTCCTCGTAGGAGGTAGTGAAGCGCAGGCGGCCCATTTGCGCGTTGCGTCGTACCATTTCCTCCAGCCCAGGCTCGTAGATGGGCATTATTCCGGCCTTCAGTTTCTTGATTTTGGCCTCGTCAATGTCCAGGCAAATTACCTGATTGCCCAGATCGGCGAAACAGGTGCCGGTCACCAGGCCCACATAGCCTACCCCAATCACGCAAATCCGTCTCACTTTGCCTCCTCTACCACGTTATTCCAGCCAGCCTTTCTTCCGGAGCCACCGGTCTCCCTGTTGAATTACTATACCACAAAATGGAAGTCTTTTCAAACTTCCGGGAAACAGGCTGTCGGCAGCCTTTTGCGGGAGGACGCCTCACGCTGAACGAGGCCACAAATAGCCGATCCCCATCACCAAGAAGACCATCCCCACGATGATAGCTGCCAGACGGGCTATCTCTCGGATCTGCTCGTACCTTGAAAGGAGGCCGACAAAGGCCAGGGGCAGCATGTAAAGGCTGGTGCCCACAAAGAAAGCGACGAACAGAAGCATTCCACCCAGTGGATCGACCCCTTCGAAAACAGAGGCCGTAGCCAGCAAGAAAGGCGGACAGGGGTTGATGCCGGTCAGGAACCCAAGGACCGGTGGCATCCGGGCGCTGTGCCCCCTCACGAAACGGCACAGGCCAGGGCGGGGCAGGTTCTGAGCCAGGGCGTAGAGGATGAGCAGCGACGAAAGCGCCACCAGCGAGAGGGCGATCACCCAGCGGGGAAGGCTGCCTCCCACCCACACTCCCAGATAACCAGCCGCCAGGCCAAAGAGGATGTAAGCTGCCAGCCGCCCCAGCAAGAATTGGCCGATCAGGCCCAGGATCGTCCCCAACCGAGGGCGGGCTTCAGCCAGCACGTAGGGCACCCAAACCGGGGTGCAGTAGCCCAGGCAGAACACTCCCGTAGAGAGGCCCAGCAGGAACCCCCGCCATACCATTACCTTGCTCCGAACAAAGGCACGTAGGTCTTCAGCAAAAAGACGGTGTAAAAGACGAAAAAGGCCAGCAAAAGGACAAAGGCCACCTGCCTGACGTAGGACAGGGTCTTGCCCCGGCCGGGGCTAGAGCCTGTCAGCTCAATGGCCCCTTGCGGGCAGGCCGCCAGGCAATCGGCACAGGTGGTACACTCGCGGCCTATGAACACGTCTCTGCCCTTGGGCACGCTTTGGCTGATGGCCTGGGGCGAGATCAGGTTGAACTCGCAGGCCCGCACGCACGACAGGCACTCTTTGCAATGAGCTGCATCAATGCGAGCTCCTGTAGGCTGCAAGCCCAGCCTGGTCCGCAACCAGGCGATGAAAGAGGTGGCCGAACCCAACGGGCAGAGGTAGATGCACCAGAGCCGTTTACCCGTCAGCAACGGGCCGACGACCATGGTGGACAGGAAAAGGAACACTCCGGTTCCAACGGTGACAACGGTAAAGACATCGGCGCGGATCTCCCACTGGTCGAAGAGGACGCGGATAGGGCAGATGTAGCAGAAGACAGGTGTGGCCAGCCAGCCGGTGAGGAGAACCGCACTCAACAGAACGGCATGGCGTAGGAGGTTGAATCGAGTTGGGAGCTCGTTCTTGCGGATGGGATCGAGCC
>JBBIJG010000066.1:7554-9055 GCA_037446095.1 Caldilineae bacterium | reverse complement strand
CACGACTGGGTCAGCGCCTGATCCGGGTGTATGATCTCAAGCCTGGGCCAGTGCGTCTGGGCAGCACCACGGCAAAGGTGATGTTGGGCGCCCTCCCGCTGGGGATGCCCCTGGCGACCCTGGTGGTAGCTGGCAATGAGGCGGATGACGGGCTGTATGTGCCGACCATCACCAGAGCGCGCCGGGTGGTAGGCCAAGGCGGCCGATTGTACATCGGGGACGTCAAGATGGGCGCTCTGGCCACTCGTGCCTTCATGCAAGACGGTGGGGACTAGTATCTAATGCCGCTGGCCCAGACAGGGGAAGTCCCGGCGTTGCTGGCTGCGCTGCTGGAGCCAGTGTGGGACAAGCGACAACCACTGCAACGGATTTACGCCCCCAGCGCTGAAGAAACTGAGGCCCAGGAGGAACTGTTGGCCTTGGGCTATGAGGTGACCCGCCCTCCGAAAGCCAAGGTGAACGGTGAAGGGGTGGTCTGGGAAGAGCGCCTCTTGGTAGTATATTCGCCCTCGCTGGCCAAGAAAGTGCGGCGGGGTTTGGCTCAACGACTGGATCAGGCGGAGCGGGAATTGCAGGCTTTGACCCCACCACGAGGGCGAGGAAAGCGGCAGTGGGATGATCTGGAGGCCTTGCAGGGTGCCGTACAAAGCATCCTGAAGAAGCGACGCGTCGAGGGCCTGTTGGAAGTCACCTCCCTTCGGGAGGTGGAACGACGCCACATCCGCCGGTACGGGGATCGTGCGGCCCGCACA
Organism: Caldilineae bacterium; assembly: GCA_037446095.1. Taxonomy (GTDB): domain Bacteria; phylum Chloroflexota; class Anaerolineae; order E26-bin7; family E26-bin7; genus E26-bin7. The sequence continues at coordinate 8,303 of JBBIJG010000066.1, read as the reverse complement.
GAGGAACGGGTGCGCTATGTGGTCCAGGGGCGGCGGAATCCGGAAGCCATCGCTGCGAGGCGTCGTCTGTTGGGTTGGCGCCTGTACGCCACCCATGCCCCTGCCGAAGAGCTTCCGCTGGCCAAAGGGGTGTGGGCTTACCGTGGGGCCCCACAGATTGAGAGGGGCTTCCAACGATTCAAGGGGCGTCCCTTGGGCATCCGCCCATTGTACGTGCAGCGGGAGGATCATGCGCAGGGGATGGTGCGCTTGTTGTCGTTGGGCTTGCGCGTGCTGACCGTGGTGGAGCACGTGGTGCGGGAGGCCCTGCAAGCGGCGGGGGAGACGCTGAGCGGCCTGTATGCGGGCAACCCCAAGCGGCAGACGGCGCGCCCTACGACGGAACGGCTGCTGAAAGCCTTCTGTGGGATCACGCTGACAGTGGTGCATCTGCCCGAGCGAACGATTCACCATGTCACCCCTTTGTCTGAACTGCAACGACGCATTCTGGCCCTGCTGGGCCTGTCTGCGTCAATCTATGGGAACCTGTTTCTGTCCGTCGAACCAATTCCGCCATAGTGCTCACAAAATGAGCGAACGATGGGGGGAACCCTCACTAAAATAAATGGTCAACTTCTCTCACTTCGATGTAGGCAATACGTACTCATCTTGCTGTTCGTCAGTTGTAATCAGCGGGCTTCACCCTCCACTCTCATGCCAACAGGGGCACCCTCTACTGCTCGCATAGAGACACCAACGTTCACTCCACC
>JBBIJG010000066.1:0-7507 GCA_037446095.1 Caldilineae bacterium | reverse complement strand
ACTGAAGAGACGATGGTTACGCCAACCAACGTTACCAGGGCAACAACGCCAGACCTCGCGGATCTCCAGTTGCGTATGTGGTCTTCCACGTCACCAGATGGGAAGTGGACAGCGCAGGTAACAGCGGCATTTCCTGTTAGCAGTGGGGGGAATTATTACACCCAGCTGAAAGTGTCCAAAGCGGATGGAACACTGGAATGGGTAATCGTGGACGAGTGGTTAGAATGGGGGCTGGGTTACACGATTCCACAACCGTAACTATTCAGGTCACCCTGGGCTACGGGCCACTGGGGTGGGGACATCAGCAGGTAGAGAGCGGCCAATGCCAGCCAGCAGAGTTTCGAAGACACCTTGGTCCCGTTTCTTGGCCGTCTCGACCACTGTTGTAATGGTGGAAAACGTCTTGGGCGCCCAATCCGACCGAAACCCGCCGGTGATTTTCTGATGAACGACCGAATTGCGCAGGTCCCGCTCCGAACCATTGTTGTCAAAGGGCACATCGGGTCGCTCCAAGAAGACAAACAGCTTCTCCCGATGTCGCCGATACCGCTGCTGCAATTTGAGGCCCTCGGGATGAGCGGTGTCTTCGGCCAGCAGCTTGTCGCACTGGGTATAGATCGCCTGTTTCTGGCTCTCGAACTCTTCCGGCGGCAGTTCGTCCCGCTGTTGGGCCAGCTTCTCCGACCATCGCAGCAACTCTTGCATTGCTGGAGCAAACTTTGTGTCGCCGCAATCCTTGGCGTATTCCAGATCGCGCAGTTGATGACTGTGGCAGAGTTGAAATTGCCCCGCCGGAGCCTTCTGTTGCGCCGACCACAGGTCACTGATCCAGACCTCCGGTCGGGCCTCGCCCAACACGTTCCGAATCACCTGCGCCCCCCGGCTGGGCACGATCACGTAGTAACTGGCCTGGGGCGTGTGGAACACCCACTGCCATTGGTTCCGGCCGTCCACGCGTGCCCCTGTCTCATCCGAGCCGATGACGGCACTCTGGACCACTTCCAGGCGAATGGCTTCTGCCTGGGGCTCCAGGGCCATCCCGGTTCGCCGGACCAGGTTAACCAGGCTGCCCGCTGCGATGTCCAGGTGAAACACTTCGCCCAGGACCGTCTCCAGCCGCCCATAGGGAACATGGTGCACCTCGTGGAAATAGGCTCCCAGCACCTGTACCCGTGGCCCAAAACTGACCGGGGCCGTGAAGGCCGCCGGAAATGCGGCCGTGTGGCTCTGCTCGCACCCTGGACAGACAACCCGGTAGGTTTCGGCTTCGATGACCAGGGGCTGGATGGGCGGAATCTCAACGACTTGGCGGCGTTCCACCGGATAGTGCTCGGCCGCGCGCAAGTCAGACCCGCACCGGTCACACTGCTCCACCTTGGCTTCGATCCTCACGTGGGGCTCTGCCGATGGGCGTGTTGTGCCAGGGTGACCTTCCCTGGGACCTCGTTTGCGTGGCCCATCGGCCGAGGATTTCCGATTGGCTTTGTAGCCCTTGGCCGGGGGCACTGAGGAGTTGGCGGGTGTCTTGCGCGGACGGGCCAGGCGTGCTTTCAATTCTGCTATTTCGGCTTCCAGTTGGGCAATGGTGGCCTGTTGCTGCAAGATCAACTCTACCAATTCGGCAACCAGTCGCCGGAGAAGTTCTTCCCGTGTCATAGCTTCAGTGTACCACTGATGTGTTACAGAAGTTTAGACGTGTGTAAATATTGTGTAAATTCAGCAGTGATCGCATCAAGGTTGCTCCACCGGCTCTCATCTGTTATCTACCAGAGGAGACCTGAATAGTTACCCACAACCATTGCAATGGTCCCATGACGGACAATACTTGTAATCACAAACCAGCCTGTCCCCGATGGATGTGCCGTGTTCGTTAATGGGTCAGACCTGCACAGGGTTGATCTGAGCAATGGGAGTGTTAGGGAGCTTGTACCCTCCGTAGGGTTGTGGCTGTCACTCTCCCCGGATGAAACCATGCTTGCTTATATCGGATACGGAGACAGAGGGCTGGTGATACGAGATCTAGAAACAGGGGTAGAGCGGGAGACCAAATTAGATCCGGGCCAGATATCAAGCGGGCAAGTATCATTTGGTCACCGGACGGTACCGCTCTTATGCTTACGTTAGCTTTCCAACCTTGCTCAACAGATTGGGCAGACTCTACATCCATAGTACGTGTGGAAACTACCTCATTGGAGCAAACAACGTTAATCCGTGAAGATAAGCGGCGGTTCATCACGGTAGAATGGTCAACAGTGGACAAAGTGCTGCTGCGAGATGGAGGAGGTGATTACTGGTTGATGGATGCTACGACAGGCCAGGTAACCAAGAAGTGACGTTCAGCATCATATTGAACCTATTCAAGGAGGAATTGGAATTTGTCAAGTTGGAGGGCAGACGGGGTCAACCTCCTGCGCGACGGTAGCTCGGGCTCCGTCATAAACTATGCCACCCTCACCTGCCCTCCCCAGGGTGACACCATGTAAGTCCGCAAAGAAAGGAGGCAGTGTACTAAACGTCGCGTCGCCCCGACTGTAGTATACAAGGGCAAACTATGAAACTACCAAAGATCAAAGATGAAATAATGGTTAGAAGAGAGGAAGATGATTTCTATGTAATCGATATAGAAAAGGGAGAGATATATAGACTCAATAGAACTGCAGCTGCAATATTCGAAAGTTGCAGAGAAAACTTGAGTTTGGAAGAGCTCATAACTAGATTGAGCGAGGGGAAAGAAGAGGAATTAACTTTAATAAAGCAAGACGTTCTTGAAACAATCAAGAAGTTTCGCGAATTAAGATTTACGGAAAACTGATAACTGAGATATTCGTCATGCCCCTGATAAGGAGCAGATGACGAGGGAAACCTAATTGACCGCAGCAATGCATATCTTAATCGTTAACAACCTGCCCTCCTTCCGCCAATAAGCACACGAGAAGATACAAGCCATCTCCTGGGCCTCTATCGTTGCGGAGGCCAAAAACGGACTGGAGGCCATAGAGCTGGTCAAACGACACCACCCAGATGTTGTGCTCATGGACGTCGTGATGCCAGGGATGGAAAGAATTAGGACGAAAATCGGTGAAGCGGGATTTGCCTTATCACCCCTTTGAGTATATAATGCCCCTGAAGCTTCTCTTTCAGGGGGGAAGATGGCGATAAGGGTCCTATTGGCCGACGACCATCCCGTGGCGAGGTCGGGCATAAGGGCAGAGCTTGATGGCGCGGATGGAATCGAGGTTGTCGGGGAGGCATCCAGTGGCCATGAGGCCCTTCGCCTCGTCGAGAAGCTTTGTCCAGACGTTCTGGTTTTGGACGTCGTGATGCCGGGGATGGACGGGGTGGAGGCAACTCGCCTTTTGCGAGAAAGGCATCCCGATTTGCGCATCCTGGCCCTCAGCGCCTACCACGACGATGAATACGTCTTCGGGCTTCTTTCCGCCGGGGCTGCTGGATACGTCCTCAAGGAAGAGGCATTGGACACGATTGTGGAGGCCATCCGCGCCGCTTCTCGTGGGGAGACGTGGTTGAGCAAGAGGGTGGAGGAGAAGGTGGTGAGGAGGGCGATAGGCGAGGAGGAAGAGTTCCCCCTCACTGAGAGGGAGCTGGACGTCTTGCGGCTGTTGGCCAAGGGGTGGAGCAACAGGCGGATTGCGAGGGAGCTTTATATCACGGAGAGGACGGTGCGATTTCATGTGGAGAATATACTTAGCAAGCTTGGGGTAAGCTCTCGAACCGAGGCGGTGGTGGAGGGGGCAAGGAGGGGATTAGTAAAGGTTTGAAGTGAATTAACTTGGCCTCATCCGGGAGAGGATGGGGCTTTTTGCGGGATGTACCTGGCGGAAAAGCCAGGTTGATACCTGGCCAAAGAGCCAGGATAAAAACTGGCTTTTTGGCCGTTGTCTTTTAGTGGAGGATTTTGTATATAAATAAAATCGAGCGCAGGCCGAACATGACCTGAGTATGCTCGGCCAAAATGCATTCCGCTTCCCCAACTTTGGAGACGGCAATGCCCGTGCCGTAGCCCCAGAGGTATTCTTTGCGCTCGTCCTGGTCTTCTTCGCCCTGGTTGTGACGACGCTTGATGCCTAGTTTGCAGTCTGGGTCGCCTCGGGGCTGACGCTCGGGATCATAACACTCTTTCACATACGCTTTGGGGTTATTCTCCTTGACCCAGGCATAGATGTGTTTGACATCTTGCGAAACGGTCTCTCCCAGGCACCTGGTCGCGCAGATCAGCCACCGTGCGCGCCAGGATGGCCTTCAGCACGCCGCCCTCCGCGTATTGCAGCTTGCGCCGCAGATGCCGATCAGAGGGTACCGTCCGCTCGACATCGAACCCCCAGGGGCTGCTGGGCTCGATCACGGGGCGAAATCCAAGCGCAGCACTAGGGCGGGATGCTTGACCAAGAAGCGACGCAAGTCGGTGTGATAGGCGATCTTCTCCCGGATCATGACCAACTGGGCTTTCACATAGGCGCGTTCTGGATGGGGAGGTGAGCCGGGCCAGGGTTTGGATTCGTCCCGCTCGGGAACCACTTCGAAATCCAGGACGCTGAAGAATTCGTCATAGTCATTGGCGACGGGATCATCGGCGAAATGGGCCAGTGGGACAAAGGGTTCTGCCCACTTGAACAGCGCAGGAACCTGTAGTACCATAGGGCTGCCTCCTGGTAGGATCAGAGGGATTGCGGAACAGTCCTTTTATTGTCATCTCACGGCCCCCGTCGAGTCTGGATTATGTTATGTCCGACCTCCCCATGGAGAATCAACCTGTGATCGTTCATGTGACGACTCCTAGGAGTCTACCACAGTTGTTGAACCTGCCAGCCGGGACGACCGTCGCAGAGGTACTGCACTCACTTGATCTTGCGTCTCAAGATGTGTTTGCTTCTTGCAATGGCACCATTGTGACGGAGGGGCATGTTCTCCAGAATGGGGATATGCTGATTGCCCGCCCTGTGAAAGTGTTGCCAGTCATCAAGTCTCCGGCTGCTGGGTCTAAGGAGTGCGATCGCTGTGGGGCACCTGCAGTGTTCATGGACCGTTTCTGCGGACCGGATGGTCGAGAATACGCTTATGCTTTATGCAAGAGCCACTTTCTGCAAGCACTGTCCCAGCGGGTCCATCGACTCATCCACTGGTTCCGTCTGATCAAGCCAAATGATCTGATTCTAGTTCCGCTTTCTGGGGAAAAGGACAGCAGCTTGGTTCTCTACCTTCTGACCCAATATCACAGACAGCACAGTGACTTCCAGATCGTGGCTTACACAATCGATGAAGGAATCGAGGGGTATAGCAACCACCGCACTGCCTGTGCTCGGCAAGTGGCTAACAATCTGGGCGTGCCGCACATCGTAACAACCTTCCAAGAGGAGTTTGGCCTCTCGCTTGATGAGATGGTGGCCCGGCTGAGCGTTGGTGATACATTACAGTACACGCCGTGTGAGATTTGCAACGCCCTGCTGATGAAATCTATGGCCAGGGTAGTGAAACAGGTCAATCCCACCAAGATTGCCGGAAGCCGTAACATGGATGAGAAACTTCTCTACTTCTTGCGCGGGTTAATATTCGGCGATGCACGCGGTCTGCCAGGTATGCCTGCGCGCATGTATGATCCCTGTCTGGAGCGGGAGGGAATTCATCTTCTGGCTGAGGTTCGGGCCAAGGAGGTAGCAATCGCCGCTTTCTTGCTTGACTTGCCTGTATCGTGCCATTGGAGCAATCAGTGTCCCTACTTCCCTGATGGAGGAATTGGGATGATCAGCAAGAGCAAGTTTGAGGAAGCGGTGCCTGGGATTGGGTATATGCTAGTAGCCAGTTACCATCGGCTGTGGAAGAAGGCTTTGCCTGAGCACCTTGCCTCGCCACGGACACGTTCCTGTATGACCTGTCAGTTGCCATTTATCGTCTCTGAGACTTCCACTTGTACACAATGCAAGGCTTGTAATATTTTGACAAGCCTCCAGTTGCCTTGTAAAGGAGGTTTCTCGGAAACTGTTCGAGCTATAAGCGAGAGACAGAGAGGTAACGATAGGGGGACGCAGCAGGGGATGGTTGGCACAAAGGTGAGGAAGCGGCAATTCATCATTGCACACCCTGGTATGAGATGGTGGAAGGGAGCTGACGGGAAGTATTTGCTCTTCGATCCTGTCAACGTGAGGACTCGATATGTCCCCAGGCTCCTTATTCGGTTCTTGGAGCTCGCTGATGGTGAGCACGGCTTGGAGGAAATCATCAAAGTGTTGACCGGCGGATCGCCGGACACTGAGGACCTTAAGGAGTATATATCCAAGTGGGTGAAGCACTATCTCGGTTTAGGGCTTTTCAAAACGCTTGAAGAGGCGCAACAATGAAGCGTGAGGAACTTGAAGCCCGATTGCGTAAGTGGAATAAGCGTGTGGACAGGGTGCGGGACATACATCCTTTAAAGATTCTATATTGGGAGGTTACCCGTAAATGCAACATGCGCTGTATCCACTGCGGTTCGCCTAGTGATGCGTCTGCGGAAGGGGCTGAACTAACGACCAAGGAGGCTATCGACGCTTTCGCTCAGATCGCTGCAGACTTCGACCTTTCTCACGTCAAGTTCGTCACCCTTACTGGCGGTGAGCCGCTGATCCGCTCCGACTTGCTAGACATCCTTGAAGAGCTGTGTAAGCTCGGCTATCCTCCTGTCACTATACAGACTAATGGAATCATATTGGCGAAGCAACCCAACCTTATTAATCAGCTCATTAGTCTCAACGTCAGGGGAGTAGGGACTAATTTGGACGGGATTGGCAAGACTCACGATACCTTCCGGGCTTTGCCTGGGGGCTACACTGTGGCCCTTGACGTTATCCGGCAGCTCGTTGGTCATAGAGATAGGATCACGGTTACAGTCAGCACCTGTGTCTCCCGCATAAACATTAACGAGCTGGAAGAAATCGCCGAGGTTGTCTTCCAGCTCAGTCCTCATCGATGGCGACTCATCTTCATTGACCCTATTGGTCGGGCTGCTCTAGACAAGACCATGTTGCTGCGACCGGAGGACTACCGTCAGGTATTGAGCTTTGCTGTGAAGATGCGTGCCAGCGACCGAGAGTGTCGAACGGAGATCGGATGTGGTCATTGGCTGGGCATCCAATGGGAGGGGCGAGTTCGTCCATATCTTTGGAACTGTGTGGCGGGGATTTACCTGCTGGGCATCCTCTATGATGGAAGTATTGCCAGTTGCTCAAACATTGATCGTACCTACATTGAGGGGAATGTTCGCACAGACCGTATCCGTGATGTGTGGGAAAACCGCTACCAGCGCTTTCGTACCTGCGAATGGCGGAGGATAGGAGATTGCATTGAGTGTGACCAATGGGAGTTTTGCCGTGGTGGGCCGATGCATGCTCGCCGTCCAGATGGCAGCCTTTCTCATTGTATCTATAAGGCGGTGACGGAAGACAAGGACTACTTCAAGTGATTAGAGTCGTTGCGTAATTATTTAAGGTGGGGCAGCAGCCAAGCGGCGGTCAAT
>JBBIJG010000065.1:0-9221 GCA_037446095.1 Caldilineae bacterium | reverse complement strand
CTGTCCCAAACGCCATCCGCGCTGGCCATGCCACGCCGGGTGAGGGGCGGTGCACGGGTTTGCCGGGCCGCTTGGCGGCATGTTCCCCGATCCCCACGGCGCTATCTGTGCAAGTCTCTTGCCTCACGTAATGGCCGTCAACGTGCGGGCTCTGCAGGAACGGTCCCCAGAAAGTGAATCTCTGCGGCGCTATGGCGAGATCGCCCGCATCCTGACTGGGGACGACAAGGCTACCGCCGACGATGGCGTCACCTGGGGGCAGGAACTGTGCCAGGCGCTACGGGTTCCCTCACTGGCCTCCTATGGGATGACGCAGACGGACTTTCCGGTGCTGATCGAAAAGGCCTCTGCTGCCAGCTCCATGCAGGGCAACCCCATCCAACTCACCCCTGACGAGATGCGGGAGATCCTCACACGGGCGCTTTGAGCCATCTTTGGCCACCGCTGCGGAGATAGTCACGACATCATGCCACCGTATTGCTGCAGGGCACAACCGATGACGATGTTGAAAAAGACCATGGCCCAGACGATACTTTGTCTGGGCCATAGTTTGCCAGGCGTTTCAGGCAGTCGGTCGTGCTACTGGATCAGCCAGTTGTCAAAGGCTGCGCCTACAAAAGCCCAGGGATTATCGGGATTGACCAGGGGATCGTTGCTGCCTTCAACATAGTTGTCCCACATGACCCAGTCCTCATTGCTGCCGGACCGCGACTCGGGATGTGTGCCGATCAGCAGGACGCGACCATTGCCGTGGGTGAAGCGAATGGCGTTGGCCGTGCCGCTGTAGTTGCCACCGTAGTCGTAGGTCGCCACCACGGTCGCATTTGACGCGCTGAGGTCAGTCTTGTAGCCGCCGCCGTAGTACATCTGGGTCTGACTCCCCAGATTGCCGATGATGCTGTCGTTGATGTCGGTCGTCGTCAGCCCATAGGCCGGCCATGACGCGATGTCCTCGAGTGGGCCTCTGTCCCAACCAAGGAAGAGGTCAACCCAATAGTCATAGTTCCTGCCTTCCCACTCGATCCAATCTGACAGGAAGTACGAGCCGGCGCAGACGCCGAAGACGCCACCACCACTGGCGGCAAAATCGCGGATTCGGTATTCGTAATCCTCCATCTGGAGCTTGTACCCATAGGCATACCCACCGCCAAAAGTGACGGCAGCAAAGTTGGAGGTAGTGAGTTTGCCATCATGGATATCGGTGTTACGGACAGCCAGTGGGACATAGCCGGCATACTCGATGGATCGGAAAAGGGCCGGCAGCAGGCCGGACCAAGCACCGCCGTCGGGGTCGTGGGTGGCATATACGGCCACCTTGGCTCCGCTGGGATTGGAGGTACTGATCGTCGGCTCGGATGCATTGCCGGTGGCAGCCCAGTTGATCATGCGGCCCAACAGCTTCCAGCAGCCCTCCGAGTTACTGTGGCTGTTGTTCATCTCCCAATTGTCCCAGATGGTCCAGTCCAATTCGCTGTCGCCGCGCAGTTCAAGGTCAAACGAGGTCAGGACCATCCGACCGTTCCCATTGTAGGTATCGCGGACGATGACTGCCTGATTGGAGGAGTTTCTGGCCACTTCGGTTGCAGTGGGTGAAAGGGTCAAGTAACCGCCCCCGCTGGTCATATAGGCTTCTTGAGTGCCAGAGCCGAAGGCTGGATCAGTGATGGTGATGTTGTACTTTCCGGCGGTTCCGGTGTTGTAGTAATTGCCCTGGTATATGTCGAAGGTGCCACCATTCTGTGAGGGCCACCAAGCGCCTGCCTGGATCCCTACGAATCCCCCACCGTTATTGAGGAAGGCCTTGATCGCGTTCTTTCTGGCGGACGTATCAAGGCTATCTGTACCATCATAACCCTGCTTGTTGTCCTCCTCCCCAGCTCCGAGGACAAATACGTCAAAGCTATTTGTGGTCAAACGGCCTAGCTCGACATCGTTCACACCGAGGCCGTACACGTTGTGACCCATGGCGTCTATGGCGCGCATCAGGGCCAGAATCTTGTCCGAATTTGTGCCGTTGCTGATAAAGACCGCGACGTTAAGGGCACTGCCGCCTGGGGTGCTCGTAGGTGTGGGTGTGGCGGTGGGCGTGAATGTGGCGGTAGGCGTGGGCTCCCCACTACCTAAAACTACGACGTCGTCAATGAAGCAATAGTCGGCGGAGGCGGTTGTGACGCGGAAGCGAATCTGGAAGTTGGGGTTGTTGTCAATGCCACTGCCGCTCCACGAGCCGTAGCGGAATGTATAGTTGTCCTCTCCATTGTCGAGTTGGTCAACGACCGTCCAGCCGCTGCCAGTGTTGACCTCAGCGTAGCAATGGTCGGCGCTCTCCAGAGATCCCGCTGCCCACCACCATTGGAAGGTTACGTCGCTGTAGCCCTCGGTTGATACGGTCCGCCACATCGTGCCGTTCCCTTTCAACCACGTGGAGTATGGAGCGCTGTGCTTATACTGGCTGTTGATGGACACATTCCCGCTCGTGCTCCACCCATTATAGTCCCCATCATCAAAGTTGTCGGAGAAGATGGTCGTTGTGGCCAATGCTGCCGGGAGCAGCAGGGATGACATCAACAATGCCAGTACTAAGAAACCAGTAATGTGAAGGTTCCTCTGCATTGTTCCTTTCCCTTCTCTTTCTTCTTTTTCATGTTCATGCTCTTGGCTTGTAATTGGTGTTGTTGCCTATATGTCGCACCTTCTTCCCATCGGGTTGCCGATCTGGATTCTCGCCGTGTCTACTGCACCTAAGTAGCTCGCCAAAAGTTTTTTCCACTTTTAGGCAAGCCTTCGACGGGGGTGCAGGGGGCAGCGCCCCCTGCCGGGGGGCCTTGGGGGGTGTCCCCCCACTCATTTTCCCTTTGCAATTGGGGGGGAAAAGGGGGCGGGGGACACCCCCGAACCCCCGGTTGGGGGGCGGAAGCCCCCCAACACCCCCCAGGGTCAACCGGCAAATCTGGAAAGAACTTTTGCATAGTTACTTAGGAGCCTGTTGGAGAGACATTCTGGAGTGGAGGCTTCAACCGGAATCTGGCCATTGCACCGGCTAAAGCCTCAACTCCGGGGCTCTAAAGACGCTTCACCTGTTTTTACTCCGACAGGCTGCTAGCGGGCCTTGGGTAGTATAAAGGTGAATTTGCTGCCCCGACCCAACTCTGACTCCACCCAAACCTTCCCGCCATAGCTTTCGATCATGCGTTTGACGATGGCCAATCCCACCCCGGTACCTTGCGGGCAGACAGCCTTGGCATTGGCCGTGCGATAGAATTCTTCGAAAATCCTGGGCAAATCTTCAGCAGCAATGCCGATGCCGGTATCCCGCACCACCCCGACGACATAATGGGGGTTATGAGTCAGGGAGGCCACCACAATGCCGCCTGGCTCGGTGTACTTGATAGCGTTGCTGAGCAGATTGGTCCACACGGCCTTCATGTGCTCCGGTCTGGCTCTTACCAGGGGCAGGTCAGGGGCAATGTCCACGCTCAGGAAAAGATCTTTGTTCTCCGCCTCTACCCTCATCAACTCCTCAACGTTGTGCAGCACATCGGCCAGTTGGATGGGCTCGGCCTCTTCCGCCTGCACCTCTGCCTGCCGGGCCCCGGTTAACTCGAGCAGGTCTTTCACCAGGTCCAACAGCTCGGTAGTGCGCTGTTGGGCCCGTTCCAAAATCTGCCGCTCCTTCTCCGGCGAGGCATAGCCCCCTAAAACCAGATCCAGGCAACTGTAGATGGTGGCTACTGGAGCCCGTAACTCATGGGTGACGGTCACCATGAACCTGGTTCGGGCTGCGTCCAGCTTTTGCAATTTGGCGTTAAGCTCTTCCAATTCCCGGCTCTTGGCTTCGTGAGACCGGCTGACCTCCAGCAGCTCGCCGGTCCTAGTCCGCAGCCTGGCGCTGATAGAGGAGGTCATGTAGACAACCAGAAACAGGGTGATAATCATCCCCAGGATGCTGGCCAGAACATAAGTCCCGTGGCGATACAGATCGGGGTTCACGAGACCCGCCAGGTTATAGTGGGGGATGAGACTCCTGTATTCGAGGAGGGCCATGACGGCGAAGAGCGAAGAGGCCAGCAGAGCGGCCAGGAAACTGGCGGTAGGGGACAGGAGAATGCTGGCAATGATCATATGGAAGACAAAGAAGAGGGCAAAGGGGTTCTCTATGCCACCGGCAAAGTGCAGGAGCGTGGTGAGAGCGATCAGGTCCAGAGCGATTTGCACGTAGGCAAAAACGGTGGATTGGCGCAGTCTTATCGCCGCTGACTCCTGGGTGCGAAGCCGGTGAGCGTAAAGTAAGAAGCAAGCGTTGTAGAGAGCAATAGCCGCGGTAGTGGCGAGGAGCGGACCTTGCAGCAACAGGCCGGGGAGATAGAAATTGACCAGGACAATGGTCAGCAAGGTGCCCACCACGGCCAGCCAGCGGAGGCTGATCAGCCAGTCAATACGCTCTATCAGTTCGGCCTGCAAAGGGAACTGGTCTGCCACGAGAGGTCCCCGACTGCCTTCACCCTGGCGAAGGTTCCAGAGACCTTCACCAGGGTTCAAATTACTTCTTCTTCAATAGACGGTTGGTCAATTCCAGCAGCTCGGAGAGGGGCACCGGTTTGGTGAGGAATTGATCCACGTGCAAATAGCGGTCGGTGGGAAAGTCGCCCACGTACTGGGTATCGGTGATGGCAGTGATCATAACCACCCGGATGTCTCGCAGGGTGGGATCCTCCCTCATGGCTTCACTGACGTCCACTCCTTCGGTGGGATGAGCCATCATCACATCCAGAAAGACCAGATCTGGCTTCTCCCGGCGCATCAAAGCCAGCCCCTGGGAGCCATCGGCGGCGGAGAAAACCTCAAAATCGTCCGTTTCCAGCGCCGTCCTCACCACTTCCACAAAGTCAGGGTCATCGTCAATGATCAAAACTTTTCCCTTGGTAGCCATTGGCTGCCTCCTTTGCCTGATATGTGACATAATGTATGGCAGGGATTATATTTCCAAACCTGAGAAATGTCAAGGGAGCTGAACGCTGGCCTCCTCAAGTTGTTGCCGGGTGCGGCGCAACCGCGACGAGATAACATCGGCCAGACGTTTCATCACCACGAAGCCAATGTGAGCATTCTCCTCAAACAGGACGTTGAGGGCGGCGCTCTCGACAGCGATCACTCTCACCTTTTCCAGGGCACGCACCGAGGCTGTGAAACGACGCTGTTTGACCAGCGCCGACCAACCAAAGATACGCCCGGGGGTGATTTCCTCGATGGTGACATCGCCACCGGGCTCCAGATCGGAGCGCAAATGCATCTGGACAGCTACCCGCCCTTCCTGAAGGATGTAGATTTTCTCCGCCGCATCCCGCTCTCCGATGATGACTGTTTGGGGCTCGTAGGTTTCCTCGCGGCAAATCCGGGCGATCTTGCCCAATTCCTCGTCTTTGAGGTCAACGAAAAGCTCACACTGCCTCAAGGCGTCAATTGAGACCATTCTGTCCCTCCGAGTCCTCATCTCAGATTTTGCTCCCGCCGGATTTGAAATCCGGCGGCTGGATTACAAATCCAGCCGGAGCAAAGGTGAGTGGTTACGTCACACAAAGCTCTCCAGGAACCGAGAGATCTGCGAGCAGGTGAAGACGGGGCCGTCCACGCAGACGAATTTCTCCCCCAGGTTGCAGCGACCGCATTTGCCGATGCCGCACTTCATCTTGGCTTCCAGGGTGGTGATCATCTGTTCGGCGGTAAAGCCCAACTTTTGCAAGGTAAGCATCACAAACTTGATCATGATAGGCGGGCCACAGGTGATGGTGACAGCGTTCTCCGGGGAAGGAGCTACCTTCTCTAAAAGCTCGGTGATGAGGCCCACGTTACCCGTCCACGACTCGTCGCCTTGGTCAACAGTCAGGTGTAGCTCGGTGCGCGGCGCAGCCCGCCACTCATCATACTCGTCGGTGAAGACCAGGAGCGAGGGATGGCGCGCCGCCCAGAGGATGGTCAGGTGGCCGTAGTCGTCGCGGTGGTCCAGGATGGTGTGGATGACCGGGCGCAGGGGCGCACCGCCGATGCCCCCGCCCAGGACGATGACGTTCTTGCCTTTGATCTCGTCCAGAGGGAAGCAGTTCCCCATCGGCCCGCGTACCCCCACGATGCTCCCTGCTTCCATGGCGTGCAGCGCCCTGGTGACGGTGCCCACCTTGGCGATGGCGAACTCCAGGGCCGGGCCCCGCGAAGGGATGGAGGCCAGGCCAAAGGGTGCTTCACCCACCCCAAAGGCTGAGAGAAAGGCGAACTGCCCAGGGCGATAGGTGAAGCGTTCGCGTGCCTGAGAGTCATTCAATTCTACCCGGAACAGCTTAATGTCGGTGGCCAGGTCTTTGACCCCGACCAGCGTACCCAGATATGGGCGCATCGGATTCGTCGTGTCCATCATCAGTAACCTCTTTTTGGGACATGGATTTACACTGATCTGCGCAGATTCTTTTCTTTAAACCTATGTAGATCTGTGAAAATCAGTCCCCTTTTACGTTTCACGTTTCACCCATTTGTCCACGTCTCCCAGCATCTCGGCAATGTCAATGCCGACGGGGCAGGCCACGATGCAGCGGCCACAGCCTACACAGGCTACGGGACCGAAATCCTGGGGACAATAGTGGAATTTGCAGTAGAAGCGGTTGCGCAGGCGTTGCCTCTTGGTAGGGCGTGGGTTGTGCCCCCCGGCGATGCGGCGGTAACCCTCGGAGAGGCAACTGTCCCAGGCGCGGAGACGATGGATGATGCTGCCTTCAACGCCTGACCGGATGACCTCATCGCGCACGTCGAAGCAGCGGCAGGTGGGGCAGACGTAGGTGCATACCCGGCAACTGAGACAACGGTCGGCCAGGCGCGCCCAATACTCATCGTCGAAGTGCTGACGCCAGACCTCCGGCGAGGGCAGGGGCACTCTCTCTGCGCTGAGCTTGGGCCGGGGCCGCTTCTGGCCGGCCTGGCTCAGAGCCAAACCCTCGGTCAACCTTTCGCCCTTCTTGGTGACAGTCTGGATCAGGTAGCCGCCCCCGGCTTCGGTCAGCATCACGTCCACGTCCCCTGTCTCATCGGGGGCGCCGCCCAGGCTGGTGCAGAAACAGCCGGGCCACATTTCCGGACAGGCCAGCCCGATGAGGGTGGTCTTCTCCCGGCGCTCGGCGTAGTAGGCGTCGGCCGGCTGGTGGTCCAGGAGCAGAGCATCCAGCACCCTCAAGGCTCGCGCATCGCAGGGCCGTACCCCGAAGATGACCTGTTCCCTCTCCAGCGACGGCTCTGTCAGGCTCACTTCCCCGTGGCGCTTGGTGATGGACAGGATGGCCTGGGTGTCGGGGAAAAAGTGCTCCTTGGGCGACATGTCTGTCCGGGTGAAGTCAAAAGCGATCTCGTCGGTCGAGGCGATCCGTTTGTAAAGAACGTTGTTCCCCACTGCCGCAGGCGCGATGAGAGTGTACTTTTCCATCAGCTTGGCCAGCCAGGCGACCAGGTCCTTTCTGGTTGTCGCTTTCATAATTCTCCCCCTATTACAAGGGCTCGCGCAGCGAAGCCTGGGGAGCTTGAGGGGTACCCCCTCAACCCCACTTTTTCTTTCCTGGGAGCGGGGCCAGTGGGCCAATGCCCCACACTGGGAAGAGGGAGAGGGGACTTGGGGGGACACCCCCCACGCTCCCCAACCTGCTGCGCAGACCCTATCACAACGGCAGGTCTTCGTCACGCTTGAAGGTAGCCAGCGGCGGCGGGGTCTCGGGATCGCCTCCTGGCCGGTAGTCGAACAGCTCGGCCACCTCTTTGGCGAACTTGCGGTTGAGCAGGCGCAAGGGGATGCCCATCGGGCAGGCCCGCTCGCAGGCGTCGCAGCCCACGCAGCGCCCGGCTAAGTGATAGGCGCGCATCACGTGGTAGAAGAAAACCTCCGGCAGGTCAATAGCGATCCCCACCCAGGCCGGGTCCACCTGCTCGGCCACGCACTCGAAGCAGTAGCAGCCGGGGCAGGCCTGGCGGCAGGCGTAGCAGCGGATGCAGCGCCGGAACTCGTTGCCCCAGAAGGCCAGCCGCTCCTGGGCGGTCATGGCCTCCAGTTCAGCCAGGTCCGCCCAGTCTTCCTCCACGTCCTCGACCTCCGGTGGCTCCCCGACCAGGGTGTCGTAGAGCACCGGCACCCGCTCCTGGCAGCGGCGGCAGCGGGCCTGCAACAGGCTGCCCTCGCCGTCCTCCCACATGCCGGGGCAGGCCACCCCGATGACAAAGACCCGCTCCCGCGTCACCTGTTCCTCGTGCAGGAGCACGTTCAGCGCCCGCACGTCGCAGGGCTTGGCCACGATGGCCACCCTGGGCGGTTCCTCCCCTTTGCGCAGAGGCCGCTTGCGGTCGTGCAGGTAGACCACCAGATTGTGGCTACATTCCTGGTTCCAAACCAGCCGTTCGGCGTCCTCGGCCTGGTAAATGAAAGCTGGCCGCACGCTCCCACGGGGGCCGCGCTCGTAGCCGATGACGCAACTGACCTCCCCCTGCTCCAGCAGGTCTCTGGCCCTGTCCCGGATCGTCGTTTCCATGCTCTCGCTCACGTTTTCCTCCCTTTTTACCTGCTCCCGCCGGATTTGGTAATCCGGCGGCTTAACGGACAAAGTTGAAACGGATCGGGGCTCTTTTGGCTTGGATTGCAAATCCAGGCCGAGCAGGGGGGCTCTCGCTCATGCTTTCCTCCTCTGCGGTGGTTGCCAGGGGCCCAGTTGCCGCACCTGTTCCGTCAGTTCTGCCACCACCTGGGCGAAGCGTCGGCCTTCGGAAGCGGAAACCCAATCAATGCGCAGCCGGCCGGCGTCAATGCCCATGAAGTCGAGGAAGCGGTGCATCAGGGCGTATCGGCGGCGGGCGTGGTAGTTGCCGTCGGCGTAGTGGCAATCGCCAGGATGACAGCCGGCCACCAGCACCCCATCGGCTCCCTCCAGGAAGGCCTTGAGCACGAATAGGGGGTCCACCCGCCCCGAACAGGGCACGCGGATGATGCGGATGTTGGGTGGATAGGGGATGCGGCTGGTGCCGGTCATGTCGGCGCCGGCGTAGCTGCACCAGTTGCACAGAAAGCCGACGATTTTGGGTTCGAACATTCTGCCTTCCTCCTCAATGGGCTCACCATTCCTTTACATTCAACTGTTCTTGTAAGGTCTCCACTGCTTTCTCCTTACTCAGTTGATCAACCGCGCCAGCCAAGGTCCGTCTCG
>JBBIJG010000064.1:0-9270 GCA_037446095.1 Caldilineae bacterium | reverse complement strand
CATTCCCGGTGCCTGGGAATTTAAGCCGCCAGGCCGTAAGGTTGGATGTCATCCTGCCCTACGAGCTGATTATCTATGGCGTCACCTCGTAGAACTGCACGGCATATCGTTTGAAGGGTTCTACTTCCAGGTGCAGTTCTTCGGCGCCGGGCAAGTCAATCAACTTGACGTTCCAGTGGGGTGAGGCGGAAGCGTTCAGCATCTCGTAGCTGAACCAACCTTGAGGATTCGTCGCCGTCTCGAAGATAGGCGCGCCGCCAGCATCAATGCTGATCCGTACGCCGGGTATGCCCTGGCCGCCAACGTTCACCACCGTACCGATAAGCTGAGAGAGCTCCACTTCCTGGTCATCCACCCTCAGAACCTGGGCCTTGAAATGCCGTCTCACAGGCTCCGGGAGCGAGGGCCTCGGTTGTTCCCCAGGAGCCGGCGTCGCTTTGGCCTCCGGCAAGGTCCCGGCCGATGGTCGAGGAAAATAGTATTGCAGTATTTGAGCCGCAATGGACACGGCGACACTGGACCCCTCACCCCCTCCCTCTACCAAAACAACCAGGGCGATTTCCGGGTTCTCCACCGGGGCGAAGGCGGTGAACCAGGCGTGAGTGGGCAAATGGCCCTTGTGGTCACGGTCAGGGCGACCGTCCTGGTTCTCGTCGGCGAAGTATTCGGCGGTACCGGTCTTGCCGGCTACCGAAACCCAGGGCAGGTAGGCGTTCATGGCCGTGCCCCATTCTACGGCCGCTTTCATCCCCTCCCTCACCAGGGCCAGATTCTCCGGCGAGACGGGAATCTGGCGGATAACCTCCGGGGCGAAGGGGTGGAGCACGCGTCCCTCGGCATCGGTCACCTGGTAGACGATTTGAGGCCGGTAGAGGGTGCCACCGTTGGCCACGGCAGCCGTGGCGTTCAGAATCTGCAAAGGCGTGGCCAGAAGGAAACCCTGGCCAATAGCCATGTTGTAGGTATCGCCTGTAACCCATATTTCGGAGTAGGTCAGCCTCTTCCATTGGCGACTGGGGACCAGGCCCGCGTTTTCCCCAGGCAGGTCAATGCCCGTCCGTTCGCCGAAGCCAAAGAGGTGAGCATAGTCGGCCAGGCGTTCCAACCCCAGGCCCTCAAACTCTCTGAAGCCCCCACTGATGATGTAGAAATAGATGTCACAGGATTGGGCGAGCCCGCTGATGAGGTTGATGGGGCCGTGCTTGCCCCACTTATGGATCCAGCAGTAAAAGGGCTGGGCCTGCTCTGGATCATCGGGGAAATATTTGTTAGGCAACCAGAGAGTGCCCTCGCAGGTGAACTGAGTTTGGGAGGTTATGATTCCTTCCTGCAAAGCGGCGGCGGCCGGAACGATCTTGAAAGTCGAACCCGGCGGATAGAGCCCACTGATGGCGTGATTGACCAGGGGATGATGGGGATCCGAGCTCAGCCGTTCATAATCTTCGACGGAGATGCCTTCGGCGAAGAGGTTGTTATCATAGCTTGGCAGGCTGACCAGGCCCAGGATCTCGCCCGTCTGCGGGTTCATAGCGATGGCCACACCCGCCTTGGCACCGACCGCCTTCATGCCCTGGTAAAGGGCTCCCTCCATAGCCCGTTGCAGCTCAAGGTCAATGGTCAATACCAGGTTATGGCCGGGTTCCGCCGGTTCGGGTTCGCCCACCGTCCTGACCTCCCGTCCGGTCACATCTACCTCGATGTGTTTGCGCCCCTTGTGGCCGCGCAATTCATCCTCGAAAGTCAGTTCCACACCGGTCAACCCTACCCGGTCGTGGTAGGGATCATAACCACGACGGAGGTATTCTTCTGCGCTCTCGCCAGGAATGCGGCCCATGTAGCCGATAATGTGAGAGGTCAGGTCACCGCTGATGTATTGGCGGACAGGCTCGATCTCAACGTGAACGCCGGGTAAGTTCAGGTGCTCCTCCTCAAGGATAAAGGCAATCTCTCGCTCGACGTTGGTGGCAATGCGCACAGGCATGAAAGGGACTTTTTCCCCTTCCTCAACCAACTCTTCAATGCCCGGCCGCAGAGAGGATTCGGCCGCCGCCTCAGCGACCGGTATCCTGAGGCGGGGGACCTGCCTGGAACTGTGGATAGGAATACCCAGGAGGGTTGATAGACGAGCAAAAAGGGCCTTTCGCTCATCTTGATCTTCCGGCAGGTCGGCGGGCACAATGGTTACAGCGAAGCTGGGCTTGTTCCTGACCAGGATGTTGCCATGACGATCGTAGATAATGCCTCTAGGGGCGTCAATGGACACCAGCCGGAAGCGGTTGCGGTCGGATTGCAGCAGGTACTTCTGCCACTGGACGGTTTGCAAGTACCACAACTGCACCACCAGGCCAGAAAAGATAAGGAGGACAGTGAGGCGGAATATGACAATTCGTAGCTTGGGCTCCAGCCGTCTCATCTCTCTCCACCCTATTTGGGCATATTCTTGACAGCCACATAGGCCGGACGGAGTCTGAGATCGGGGTAGGCGGGTTCAATGATCGCCCACCAATATTCCTCTTTGTCCGGTGTCCAGCCAGGGTCGGGCATGTAAATGAGGCTCATCAGCCCAATCCAGGGCGTCCAGTTCTCCTTAGCATATTGGTAGGCCCGTATCAGGTAATCCCCTTTCTGTTCCTCTGTCACCGCGTGCCAATGGTATGGGGAATCGGGCCTGGGGTCGCTGGTCCAGCCAAATTCCAGCAGGGCGATCTGCTTGTCGTCATCACCGTTTTCGACCATGATCCGCCTCAAGTCCTCGACGTGGCGGAAGCAGTAGATACGTTTGCGTTCCTCCGGGCTGGGGTCATTGTTGTTGAGGACGGGGTCTCTGGCCACCACCGCCGGGTCGGTTTCTGGCGGGACCTTATAACCGGCCCCGTGGGCGCCCAAGACGTCAAAATACGGCTTGGCTCCGGCGGCATACATCCCCTTCAAAAACTCGGTGTCGGGCATGGCCTGGTCGTCCCAGCGGCTGGTCGGCGAGAGGCCGGCGCTGATGACGATAGCATCGGGGTCGGCTTGCTTGATCGCCTGGTAGGCCACCTTCAGCAGAGCGGTGTACTCGGCCGGATTGGGCGGTCTACCCCCCCACTCACTGCGGCCCGCAATGTTCAGGTTGGGCTCATTGTAAATCTGATAAGCTCGGATGCGTCCTTTGTAACGGCTGGCCATGGCGTAGAGGAAATCGGCCAGGTCTTGCAGGTTGTCGGGGGGACCGTTTTCCGGGAAGCCCCCACCTGCCCAGGCAGGTTGGCTGTCAATCCGAGCCACCAGGTTCAGGCCAAATTCCTCCACCTGGGCTACAATGCGGTCGGGACGGTTCCAATCAAAGTGGCCCTTGCCTGCCCCTTCGATCTCTCGCCAGGGGAACACCTGTTTGACCCAGGTGAAACCGGCATCTCTGATCAGGCCCAGGTCGCGATGGGCCGTCTCGGGCCGCCACCAGAGGAAAGCCTGCATCCCATACTCGGGGGAGTTCATGCGCCATGGCCTGGGCGTGGGCCTCGGCGTCGGACTCGGGGCAGGTGTGGGCGGCTCGGGTGTGTTCAGCGGCGCCTCAGTAGTCAGTGACTCCGGCACAGGGGTACCGGCCACGGGCAAAGGGTCAGTGGTGGGAAGGGATGTATCCCCAGGGTTCGGTACCGGCATGTCTGCAGTCGGGGACGATGTGGTCATGGCCTTGGGGGTCTTGGTCGGCGTGGCGGTCGGGCCAAGAGAGATGAGCTGCGGGCGATAAAATAGCAGCGCCCCCAAGGCAAAAGCCGCTGCGCAGACCAACACGGCCAGCGCCCCTCCCATCAGACTGGTACATCCTTTGGCGGAGGAAGATAGAGTTGACTTGGACACCAATAGTTGCTCCTTCTTCTCTACCAGGTTATCTCTCCCAGGCTGGTCCTGCGATGCAGCCAGCGCATGGTTGGGTACACTAAAGGGGTCAGCAATACGTTCAATAAACTGGCCGGCAGGACAAGCCGGATCAAACTATCCGGCCATACAACAGGGTAACCCAGAAAGCTCAAGGCGAGGAGAAAGATGAAATCGTAGATGAGGCTGGCCCCCAAAACGGTCACCAAGGGCAGGATGACCTGGGTGCGAAAGACGGTTGCTTGCCCCAGACCGGAGAAAAAGCTGACTATCAGCAAAGCCAGAGCGGACAACCCAAAAGGGGCCCCTGAAAAAAGGTCCAGACAAAAGCCTCCAATGAATCCCCAGATCATTCCTTCTCTGGTCCCTCGTAAGAGGCTCCAGGAGACAACGACCAACAACATCAAGTTGGGCTTCACCCCCCAAAGGGCCAGGTGGGGCATAACCGTTGACTGAATGAGAGCTACGCTGAGCAACAGCAGGAGCGAAGCGTAAATATTGATAGGGATCACCTCTCTTATTGGCCCATTTCAACGGGCTCAAAGTTGGTGATAACCAAAACGATCTCCAGGCGCTCAAAATCCACCGTTGGCTTGATCTCAGCTTGTTGGAACATTTCAATGTCCCGCTTATGGACAGCGGTGACCTGACCGATCATCAGGCGTTTGGGAAAAGTAGCCCCCAGGCCCGAAGTAAGCACCAGGTCTCCGACGTTGACGGTCACTGTCTGAGGGATGTATTTCATGACCAGTCCGCCATCCGCCCTGCCTTCCACGATCCCTGTCGCCCGTGAGCTTTGGATGATGGCATTCACCGAACTGGAGACATCGGTGATCAGGAGGACTTTAGACGCCCTGGAGCTGACTTCCACGATCCGGCCGACCAGGCCGCGTTCGGTGACGACCGGCATACCTTTGGCCATCCCATCGTCAGTGCCCACGTCAATGAGGATGTAGCGCAAGAGGTTGCTGGGGTCATAGCCGATGACGCGCCCCACCACCTCGGCCGCCTTATAGCTGTAGCTCGGGTTGGCCTGGGTGAACTGGAGCAACTGACGCAGGGTTTCGTTTTCGGATTCCAACTCCTTCAGACGGACGTTCTCAACCATCAGGCTGTCGGCCAGGCTTTGCAGTTCTTCGTTACGACGGCGCAGTTCCTGGAGATCACGAAAGGTCTGAAACAAGTCGCTGAAATCGTTGGCCAGGTCGGACAAATGGTCCTGGACAGGGGTTACCGGCTGCAGAATCAAATTTTCGACGGCTTGCGAGGTGCCGGTCTCATGCAGGACAAGCCCAACGATCGTCAATGCAAGAAGCAGGATAAACATCAGAGGGCTATTTTGCCACTCCTTCATCGCCAATCCTCACAGCCCCCGCCTGACGCTCGATCGTCAGGCCAGCAGGCGCAGGGCGATTTATCGCCCTGCAACAGCCCCCTTTTAGGGGGAGCTTCGTAAGCTCAGCCTGGCGATAAATCGCCAGGCAGTGCCTTCGGCTTGCGCCCTGGGTTCCAAAACCACAGAAGCCACCTCGGTTCATTTAGCGGGTTGCCTTGCTGCGCTGGGTAGCACTCAGGACCTTGCTCAGAAGGTCCAATTCCTCCAGGATCTTCTCTGCACCCCGCGCCACGCAGGTCATCGGGTCCTCTGCTACGTATACCCGCATCTTGGTCTCTTCCGAGAGTCGCTCAGCCAGGCCCTGAAGGAGGGCTCCGCCGCCGGCCAGGGCAATGCCTTGCTCCATCAGGTCAGCCACCAATTCGGGGGGCGTATCGTCCAGGGCACTCTTCACGGTGTCCACGATCAAATCCACGGAGCCAGATAGGGCCTCGCGGATCTCTACACTGCTGACTTCAACGGATTCCGGCAAGCCCGTAACGAGGTTACGCCCCCGCAAGACCATGGTCTGTTCTTGCGGCAGGGGGTAAGCTGAGCCGATGGTCATTTTGGCCTTCTCCGCCATGCGTTCGCCGATGAGCAGGTTGTATTTCTGACGGGCGTACTGAATAATGTCCTCGTCCATCTCATCGCCGGCCACGCGAATGGAACGGCTGAGGACGACACCTCCCAGCGAGAAAACGGCCACTTCAGTGGTGCCGCCTCCGACATCCACCACCATGCTGCCCAGCGGCTCCATGATGGGCAGTCCGATCCCAATGGCCGCCGCAATAGGTTGCTCGACCAGATAGGCTTCGCGAGCTCCCGCGCTGATGGCGGCGTCGTAGACGGCTTTTTTCTCGACTTCGGTGACACCGCTGGGGATGCCAATCACCGTTCGCGGTCTGGGGATGGGAAGTAACATCTGGTTGTGCACTTTTTCAATAAAGTAGCGGAGCATTTTTTCGGTGATGTCAAATTCAGAGATGACGCCATCGCGTAGGGGACGGATGGCGATGATGTTGCCAGGGGCGCGTCCGACCATCTCTTTGGCCTCAAGACCTATAGCCAGTACTTTTCTGGTCTTCTTTTCGATGGCTACCCAGGAGGGTTCGTTGATCACAATGCCTTTACCGCGCACATTCACCAGGGTGTTGGCTGTGCCTAGGTCTATACCAATGTCCATGGAGAAAAGGCCCAGAAGGGCATTCAGGGGACTAAACACCGATTTTCCTCCTAATCTGTTGACTGGTCCGCTGGAATCACCACATTGCTCGCATTGAAGAATCCAATTGAATTATACCACAAATCGCGCAATAAAAAAAGGCGGAGTTGTGGTATAATATAAGCCGGCGGCCACGAAAGCCCCTTGACAATTTCAACCAGTTGGGGTATAGTGGTAGCAAATCCACCTGAGGGAGGTTTCCGAAATGGCAGAGAAAGAGATCGGGAAGGTCACTCACTACTTTTCCAGGATCAGCGTGGCAGGGATTGAGCTGAGCGACGAACTGGTTGTGGGGGATACTATTCTGATCAAGGGAGCCACGACCTATTTTCAACAGAAGGTGGAGTCCATGCAATTGGATCAGAAGAACATAGAGAAAGGCAAGCCGGGCCAGTTGATTGGGGTCGCCGTTCAGGAAAAAGTTCGCCCCGGCGACAAAGTGTACAAAGTGGAGTGAGGTGCTCATACGTCAGACGTTGTGTTGACAGTCCGCCAAACAATTGACAGGTATAGTCTGCTGCAGCCAGGGGAAACAGTGGTCGTCGGCGTTTCCGGCGGCCCTGATTCACTGTGCCTGTTGCATGTCCTGAACTGTCTGAGCGGCGCCTACCATGTCGCGTTGCACGTGGCCCACCTGAACCACAGAATACGGGGCAGTGAAGCGGACACCGACGCGGCATTTGTGGCCAGGCTGACCCAAGAATGGGGGCTGCCTTGCACCGTTGAGGCCTGTGATGTGCCCACCCTGGCCAGGCAGAAGAAGCTCTCGCTGGAGGAAGCGGCCCGGCGCGCCCGGTATGCTTTCCTGGCCGAGGTGGCCGGGCGGGTTGGCGCCCGGCGCATCGCCGTGGGCCACAACGCCGACGACCAGACCGAAAGCGTGCTGATGCACTGGCTGCGGGGAGCAGGGCTGGCCGGGTTGAGGGGCATGTTGCCGGCTCTACCCCTGTCCGATTATCGGCTCCTTGAGGAAGAGGGACCAAGGGCCTTCGTGCTGATCCGTCCGCTGTTGGAAGTCACCCGAGCTGAAATCGAAGCCTACTGCGCTGAGCACGGACTCCAGCCCCGTTTCGACCTCTCTAACCTGGATACCACCTATTACCGTAACCGTCTGCGCCATGAACTGATTCCCTACTTGGAGAGCTACAACCCGGGCATCAGAGAGGTAGTGCGCCGTTCGGCCAGGGTCATCGCCGACGATTATGCCTACCTGCGGGCTGAGTTGGACCGAATCTGGCCTCAGGTGGTGATCTCCGAATCCGACAGCGCGATCAAGTTCGACCTGGCCGCCTGGCGGAGCCTGCCCACCAGTTTCCAACGGTCCACCCTGCGGGAGGCCATCCACCGCCTGCGTCGCTCCCTGCGCAACATCAATTGGATCCACGTGGAGGATGCCCTCGTCGCGCTGCGGGAAAAGCAGGCTGGCACCCAGGTGACCCTGCCCCAGGGCCTGATGCTGACCATGAGCTACCAGACCTTCACCGTGGCCGACGAAAGCTACGTGGAATTGCCCACCGACCTGCCTTTGCTGGCGGTGGAGAGCCTGCCCCTGGCCGTCCCCGGCGCGACCCGGCTGCCGGAGAGCGAATGGCACATTGAGGTATGCTTTCTGGGCAGAGACGAATTGCCTCCAGGCTGGGAGGACAACCCAGACCCCTGGCAGGCCTTTCTCGACCACGACGTCACCGGTTCGGAGCTGGTCCTGCGCCGCCGACAGCCGGGCGATCGTTTTCAGCCTCTGGGCTTAGGCGGAAGGCAGACCACCCTGCGTGAGTTCATGATCAACGTCAAGATTCCTGCTCCCTGGCGGGACCGGGTACCTATTGTGGCCTCGTCCCGGCACATTGTCTGGCTGGCCGGCTGGCGCGTGGACGAGCGGGCCAGGATCACAGAGAGGACGAAGCGGGTGTTGCATCTGCGGTTTGAACACGAAGGGCCTGAAAAGACGAATGACACAAAGTTCGTGAGTTTCGCCCTTTCGTGCTACTCGTGAGTGGAAACCTTTGCCAGCATTTTTTGGAGAGAACACATGGACTGGGATGTCTTCATCAGCCACGCCTGGGAGGACAAGGACGATGTTGCCAGGCCCCTGGCAGAGGCCCTGAGGCGAAAGGGGCTGCGTGTCTGGTACGACGAGTTCACCCTTCGTCTCGGGGATAGCCTTCGTCGCTCAATTGACTATGGGCTGGCCAACTCACGATACGGTATTGTCATCCTGAGCCCTCGCTTCTTTGCCAAGGAATGGCCGCAGAAGGAATTGGATGGGCTCGTTGCCCGAGAAGACGGCTCTGGAAAGGTCATACTCCCTGTCTGGCACAACGTTAAGTGGGAAGACGTCAGGCGCTTCTCGCCAACCCTCGCCGACAAGTTGGCTGTGTCAACGGCAAAGGGCCTGGATGCGGTTGTAGAAGAGATACTGCAGGCGCTCGGTGAGGAGCGAAGACCCCCTCCGCCAATGGTGAAACTCACCCCAGCCAAACCACGGCGACCGGTGAATTGGGAGATGGTAGGAGCCATAGCTGGAGTGATAGCTGTGCTCATCGCTTTGGGTGCATGGTTAGTGCCAAATGCAGCAGACTTCCTTGTCGCTTGGCTATCCGAGACGCCTACAGTGACGCCAACCAGTAGCCCGACGCATACGCCTGTCATCTCTACTGCCACACCAACCAATACGCCTCTTCCTCTCGCCGCTACCCCTACTTCCGCTCCTACGCCAACTAAGACATCGACGCCTGTGCCGCCAACCTCAACGCCGACCAATACACCAACCAAGACACCAACATCGGTGGTGGTCATGCCAACACCCGAG
>JBBIJG010000063.1:626-9290 GCA_037446095.1 Caldilineae bacterium | reverse complement strand
GGCTCAGGGCTTGGTTGGAATACCTGTACCGTACCAGAGGCCAGAGATAGTAGCGCCACGTTTTCTTGAAAACTATTCCTCCAAGCTGGCGGTACAGTTCGTGCATCTTCGTCGCACTCATCCTGGCCCCGATACCGGCCGAGATGATGCTGCCGGTGGATGTCCCGGCCGCCAGGGTGAAAATTTCACCACAGGTCTTACCCAGATGTTCTTCCAGCATCGAAAGGGCCTTAGTCACCATCACCCCTTTGATGCCGCCCCCATCAATAGCCACGGCTACATTCTTGCGTAATGGTTTCATTTCCCTCTCCTGTCAGATTGTGTCGGAGCACAAGGGCCTCCTCGCCTGCGGGGTGGAAACCAAAGTGGCGATACAGGCGTTGAGAAACAGTATTGTCCTTTTGGGTATTCAGAGTGATAACTTTCACTTTCTCCAGGCGGAAGAACTCGATGGCCTCTGCCAGGAGTCGGGCACCGATGCCACGACCCTGGTAATTGGGATGCACGGCAATGCGGCTGAGGTGTCCTGTGTCTCCTTGCCGGCTGCTGAAAAGGTAACCTACAGGCTGCCCTGCCCATTCGGCCACTGTGAAATAAGGCAAATTCTCCAGCACGTGGGCAAAAGCCTGGGAAGTATGGCGCCACAGGGGGTCAAAGGCTGCCTCATCAAGGGCAACCAGAGCCGGAAAATCACTGGAACGGGCCGGGCGCACGTGTACCTGTTGGTTGCCCTGTGCCGGGATGACCAGATCTCTCTTGATGTAAGTCACCACAATGTCCTGCATGACGAAATCCCAGTCATGCCGGAGAGGGTCGGTCAGCCACCGGTCGTTGCCGATGTAGATCAGGCTGGCCACCCCTTGAGCACGGAGCCTGTCCAGGGTTGGGGATAAAAGCGTTTCGAGATAGACCCTGACGGGCCAGTCATCCACCAGCCCCGCGCCGCGCAGCAAAGCCTGGTGAGGATGATACAGGGTGCAAAGGATAAACCCCAAGAGCCTATCCCCGGCAGTGGCTAACAAGAAAGGGTAGCCATCCAGCCAATCGCCCGTATCTCCTATTTCAAGGCGGGAATGGACTCGGGCCGCTCGTCTGGCCAATTGCATGACCGACGGCCTGTCAGCCGTTGTAGCCTCCCTAACGATGACAAAGCCCTTTGTGACCGGATTATCAAAAGCCCCTGCTCCTGTGCCCCCATTATAGCTTTCACCCATTATAACCCTTCTCTTTTCTTGAGGATTAACCGGCACGAAGGATCCCCTTTCCCCATCCTCTCAGGAATGTCCAACGGGATACCATGATAGTCGGCCCGCCCGCGATCTACCTCCATAGCCACATCACAGAGCAGGTTGATTTCTTCCTGGCTGCATCCCAGTTCCTTCCACGCTTCCAAAAGGGGGCAATAAGTCATTTGCTGCTCACAGTGATCTTTCTCCTTGACGATGCGTGACCTAAAGACCGCTCCTGAGCCTTTGGATATATGATGATCCACCCATTCCTCGGGCGTGATCTTTCCCGCATCCTTTTGGCCCTTGATCCGGCCGTACTCGTAGATCGCCTCTCTGGCCAGCCTTTCCACCTGGTCCGGGGGAAGGGCCTTAGAAAAGCTCCTGTAAAGCAAGGCCAGGTAAAGGGCCCGATCCTTGATTGCCTCTCTCACCTTTTCAACTGCCTGATTGTCGCTCATGGTTTGCTCCTTGTCCGAACAGGTGCCAATATTATAGTGGAAAAGCGGCATGTTGCCAAATTAAGCGCGAGTTGGCTGCGCTGTAAGTCGCGCTGGCACGAGCCGTGTTTGACAAAAACCACAACCCGGTGTATAATAAGGTATACCTAAATATAAAGATATGGCATACCTTTTTCCAGGGGGGGGGAGCGATGGTCACCGAAAGTGTGGAGCAGTATCTACAAACCATTTGCAAGCTCAGCAGTGAGCAAAACCCTGTCGCCTTGTCGGCCCTGGCCGACCAGATGGGAATCTCACCGGTTTCTGCCAATGAGATGATTAAAAAACTCGTGGCACGGGAACTGGTCATCTATGAACCTTATAAGGGCGTGACGCTGACGGCGGAAGGTCAGACCCAGGCCCTGCGCGTGATTCGTCGCCATCGCCTGTGGGAACGGTTTCTGGCCGACGTTTTGGGCATACCCTGGGATCAGGTCCACGAGGAAGCCTGTCAATTGGAGCATGCCACCTCGCCGTTGGTGGAGGAAAAGCTGGCCCAGTTCCTCGAAGAGCCGGAGACCTGCCCCCACGGCTATCCGGTGGCAGGCACCGAGTGCGGCTGTGGCGACGAAGCTAGCCTCCTCCTGTCGGAACTGGAGCCAGGGCAGCGCGCCGTGGTATTGCGTGTGGCCGAGCACAATGCCGATTTGCTGCGCTACCTGGCTGAGCTGGAGTTGAAACCCCAGGCTGTGGTCGAGGTTGAAGACGTCGCCCCTTTTGATGGACCGTTGACGGTCAGGCTGGGTGAATCTCGCCGGGTGATTGGGCGACGGGTGGCTTCTCAGATCACCGTCCGAATGGTTTAGCTCGAAAGGAGGGCCCAAATATGGACATGACGACATTGAGCGATCTGGCCCCTGGTGAGGTGGGAGTGGTACGCCGATTGGATGGGGGGAGA
The DNA here is from genome assembly GCA_037446095.1 of Caldilineae bacterium. GTDB lineage: Bacteria > Chloroflexota > Anaerolineae > E26-bin7 > E26-bin7 > E26-bin7. The sequence goes on along the minus strand of JBBIJG010000063.1, from coordinate 6,666 downwards.
GGGTTTGCCAGCCGCCTGGCCGCGTTGGGTTTCACTCCCGGCGCCAGGTTCACCATGGTGCAGAACTTTGGCCACGGCCCCCTGATTGTGAGCATCCGGGGCACGCGTATTGCCCTGGGACGGGGTGAGGCCGCCAAAGTGTACGTCACCAGGGGAAGCGAGGTTTCCCATGAATAAAGAAGCACCGATGGCCGTTGGTCATTGTCAGACGACGGATACAGAAGAAAAACCTGCTCCGCCATTCCCCGCCTTGGCCGGCCAGACGACGATTACCGTGGCCCTGGCCGGACAGCCCAACGTGGGCAAGTCCACCGTGTTCAACCTCTTGACCGGGCTGAATCAGCACGTGGGCAACTGGCCAGGTAAGACCATCGAGCAAAAGGTGGGCACTTACCGCCAAAACGGGTTGACCATCCACATCGTGGACCTGCCCGGCACGTACAGCCTGACGGCCAACTCGCTAGAGGAGGTCATCGCCCGTGACTACATCATCAAGCAGCGGCCCGACGTGGTAGTGGCTGTGGTGGACGCAGCCATATTGGAACGCAGCCTGTATCTTGTGGCTGAGCTGTTGCCCTTGCCTTCGCCGGTCATCGTGGGCCTGAACATGATGGACGTGGCCGAGCGGGAGGGGAGACACGTGGAACCGGAGGTGTTGCAGGCGGCCTTGGGCGTGCCAGTGGTGCCCATGGTAGCCACCAGGGCCCAGGGCGTGCGGGAATTGGTCAGGACCATCGAAGGGCTGGTGCGCGGCGACATTCCTTACCAGCCGCGCTGCCCGCAGATCCGGGACGATCACCAGGCTGTGCTGGACGAGATCCTGGCCTTGGTGGAGCCCTACGTGCCCGCTCCTTATCCGGCTGATTGGGTGGCCCTCAAGCTGCTGGAAGGCGATGAGGAGATCACGGCCCTGATGCGCGGCGTACTCTCCGAGGCAGTCTGGGAGCAGGTTCACAGTATCCTGATGGCTCACGACGATGCGCTGGTAGCCGTAGCCAGCGGCCGCTACGACTGGATCGGCCGCATGATCCGCGCCGCCGTGATCCGCCCCCAGGTGGGACAGATCAGCCTTACCGAGCGCCTGGACCGCTGGGCGACGCATCCACTGTGGGGGATGGGACTGCTGGCCGGCATCCTGGCCCTGGTCTTCTGGCTGACATACACCATCGGTTCGCCGTTGCAGGACGCGCTGGATACCTACGTGGTGGGCGCTCTGGCCGACTGGGCAGAGGTCTTGCTGGCCAACGGGCCAGAGTGGGCCAGCAGATTGGTAGTGGAAGGTGTAATCGGCGGTGTAGGCACAGTGATCACTTTTCTGCCCATCCTGGTCATCTTCTTTGCTGCGTTGGGGCTGTTAGAGGACGTGGGCTACATGGCTCGGGCAGCCTACGTCATGGACCGCTTCATGCACCTGATGGGCCTGCACGGCAAGAGCTTCTTGCCCTTGTTCCTGGGCTTTGGCTGCAACGTGCCCTCCATTGTCGGGGCACGGGTGATCGAATCACGGCGGGCGCGATTGCTGACCATCATGGTCGCCCCCTTGGTGCCCTGCACGGCGCGTATGGTGGTGCTCGCCTTCCTGGCTCCCGTCTTCTTCGGCCGGGCGGCGACGCTGGTCTCGTGGGGCCTGATCGCGCTGAACCTGGTCGTGCTAGCCCTGTCGGGCATGGCCATCAACCGTATTGTCTTCCGGGGCGAGCGGGCGGCCTTTATCATGGAATTGCCCCTGTACCACATCCCCAACTGGCGGACTATCGGCCTGCTGGTGTGGCAGCGCAGCCTGGCCTTTCTCCAGAAAGCAGGCACGGTCATCCTGGTGGTCTCGGTCATCGTCTGGGCCCTGTCGGCGCTGCCGTCCGGCAATGTGGAAACCAGCTATCTGGCCCAATTTGGCCGGTTACTGGCTCCTCTGGGGGCGCTGATGGGCCTGAGTTGGCGGATGATCGTCGCTCTGCTGACCAGCTTCGTGGCCAAGGAGAACTCGGTGGCCACGTTGGGTATATTGTATGGGGCGGGAGAGGAGGAGGCCAATCTGGCCTCCATCCTGGGCATTACTCTAGCGCCGGCCAGTGCCCTGACCTTTCTGATCGTGCAGATGCTGTTCATTCCTTGCATATCCACTGTGGCCGCCATCTGGCAGGAGACCCGTTCGGTCCGCTGGACGCTGTTCAACCTGGCCTTCCTGCTGACGGTGTCCTTTGGGACGGGTATCGTAGTCTATCAGACAGCCAGGCTGTTGGGATGGGAGATGTAGGATGCTGGAACGTTTGCTGAGCTTGGTGGGCCAGGGGGGCGTGCACAGTTACGCCGACCTGGCCCGTCAATTGGACGTGAGTGAAGAGCTGCTGGAGCAGATGCTGGAGGATTTGGCGCGGATGGGATACCTGCGTCCGGTCGCCGGCGGATGTGAAACCCACTGTGATGGCTGTCCCATGGCCGGGACCTGTGCCATCGGCGGCCCTACGCGGGTGTGGATGCTGACGGAGAAAGGGCTGCGCCTGGCGGAATCGGCCGAAGCGGGGCTGGGAGAGCACCTGGGAGGGCTACCGTGCACTGGAGTGATGAAAGCCCCTCAGGGGCAAAAGCCGCCTGAGCAGCTCCATTTCTTCTCCCCTGAAGGCCCCTACAGCGACCAGAGCCGCGAAATAGACCACCACCGCCGATGGGATCAGCAACAACACGCTCAAGCTTCGTAGCAGCCCCATCACCGCGCCCATCAGGGCCGAGGCCAGAGCCGGCCGCCAGACGATGCTCAACCAGGGGATGGGAGCCAGATTACGGCGCACACCGTAGTAGAAGGGGATCAGCAGGACGATTTCAGAGAAAATGGCGATGACAGCTGCCGCCTGGTAACTGTACATCGGGATAAAGATCAGATTGGCGATCAGATTAAAGGCCACGCCGATCATAAAAGCTTTGCTCAGGAAACGTTGCTGGTCGAGGGCGATGAGCACGTATTGGGTGACCTGGTTGATGCAACTGAAGGGGAAAAAGCCGATGAGCAACTGCAAAGCGATCATGGAATGAGGCAGATATTCCCCCCCACCCAGGATCAGGATCAAATCACGGGCGATGAAAGGAGTACCTACCGCCACCGGGAAGGCCAGCATCAGCAACAAGCGCAAAGACAGGATGTACGCCCGCAGCATGGACTCGCGGGCTGTGGCTGCGTAACGGGACAGCAGGGGAAAAATGGCGATAGTGAAAAACGATGGGATGACAATCAAGCCATCAATGTATTTCAGGGCCGCTCCATAGTAGCCGACGGCCGCGTCTCCGTGCATCGGCTTCAAAAGCAGGATGTTGATGCGGAAGAAGATGGTGGCCAACAGGTGGTTGATCATCAAGGGGAAAGAGATGTCCAGCATCTGACGCTGGAAACGGAGGTCAATGTCCGAGCCCAGGCGAGGGTAGAAACAGTGACGTATCATCAGGACAAAGAGGACCGTCACCGTGAACAGGTTGCCGACCACTGACACACCGGCCAGCCCCACGAACCCCCAACCCAGGAGCAACACCCCTGCTCCCAGACTGACCTTGAGCACCGTAGTCATGGTGGAGATAAGGGCCGGATACTCCATTTTCTCGTAGGCGTTAAAGACGGCGCTGAGGGCATCGGAAATGTTGCTGACAAAAAGGCCCAGGGTGAAGAGGGCAATCGCCATCGCCGTGTCGCTGGTCAGCCCTCCGAAGCGGGTGTAGAGCAAGATGCCCAGGCCGATGAGGGGCAGCGCGGCCAGCCAGAGCATGATCCGCAAAACCACTGTATTGTTCAGATAACGGCTAGCCTGAGCGCGGTCCCTGGCCACTTCGCGGGTCAGCAGAGTGCCCAAACCAAAGATGGTCAGGATCTCGAAGTAACCGATGAAACTGATGGCGAAAGCATAGCGCCCTTCGCCCATGGGAGCCAGGATGCGCAACCGCAGCATGGCGAAGGCGAAATCAATGCCTTTGTTCAACAAAGAGAGAGTCATGGGCGTCAGGCTGTTCTTGGCCACCCGCTTGACCACCGAATCCTGGTCGCTTTCGCGGTAGAAGCGGCCCCACAGCCAGTTGGCAGCCAGCAGGCAGGTGACCACCCCGGCGATAAAGCTGACGAAGAGACCCAACTGGACAGAACGGGGGGCATACTTGAAACGGACGGTGTGGGCCCCGCCTGACAGATGTACCGCCCGGAAGTTGCCATTGGCGCGATAGATGGGCACCTCTCTCTCTTCCTTCTCATCCGTTCCCAGAGGACGCACATAAGCCTTCCAGCCGGGGAAGTAACTGTCGGCCAACACCAGCCAGCCCTCCCCGGCCATTTCCACGTCAATGAAGACTTCGTTGATGGTGTAACTGGTGATGCGAGGCGAAGTACCCTCTATCTCCTGCCTCTCACCCTCTGCTCCGACTGGCCATCCGCTTGAGGCGCTCAAGTCCGTTGCCTCCGGCCCTTCCTCGAGGATGACGTAATCCAGTGGATCGAAGCGTTTCAACTCCTCGGCCCGCTGCTTCGGGTCGGCTATCACCTTGGCTTGGGGGACGACAAAAGCCCGGGGCAAGTAATCCTCGTTCTCATAGACTTTGATCTCCCCCTCGTAAACCAGCCGGTAGCCCGGATTGGGAATATGCCGGGTGGTCAAGACGTACTTGACATTCAGCAGGTCCAACAAACGTGAGTCCAGCGAGGCATACTCCGAGAGAGGGGCAATGCGGTTGTAGAGCAACTCATCCTGCTCCTCGATGAGGCTCATATAGTCAGCGTACTGCCTGGGGAAGATGGAATCGTAGCCCCGTACGTCGTAGAAGCCATAATACATCCCCACGTTGGCGTTGAAAGTCTTCTCCCCGGCGCCAACAAAAGTAGTGAAACGCCATAGGCTCTTGTCTTGCTCCAGGAAATCCACCACCGGCGGCTTGAACTGGAACAGCCGGGGGTCAGCCCGGGGGTTAAAGCCATAGCCGAAGGCAAAGAGGTCAAGGAGGAGGACGGCCAGAGCCAGCGGTTCCCAGATTGGCCGCCGACCCAACGGCTGCGGCATATAGATAGGACAGCGGCTGACCCGCAGCACGATGGCACTGGCCATCAGCAGCAGGCTGAACAGCAGCAGGTTGCGAAGCTCGTAGGAGTAGAAAGCCTGGGCGTCGGGGAAAGCTTCTGGGGCTTTGGCCAGGGACCAGAAAGCTCTCTCGACCAGAGGAGCGATCTGGGAGTAGAAAGCGCGGCTGAGGACAAGACCGACCAAGGCCGCCAACCCGCTCCAGAAAGCCAGGCCGGCGATGACCGTGATAGCCGATGGCGGGGACTGCAAGCTCAGCCAACGCAGCCACCAGGGTGACCGTCTTCCCCTGTCTTCAGCCCACAGCGCCGCAGTGCGGGTGCGCGCCAGATGGTCCGCTCCGATTCCGGCCAGCACGGCCACACTGAAGGTGTAGGTAAACACCCAGCGGAAGGGCGAGTGCAGTTGATTGACGCCAGGGCAAGCGTAGAAAAGAATAGCGTAGAGAGGGGTACCGAAGATGAAAGCCAGGGAAAGGGCAATGAGAATGGCGTAAAGCCAGAGGTGGGGCCCGCGTAGCGGGTCGGGGGGCGCAGGTGTGAACTGAACGCCTGGGATGCGGTGGTGCTGCGCCTCTACGGCTGGCCGCCCACCTGCGCCGAGCGGAACTTCTCTAGAAGATGCAGGCAAAGGTACATTCGTCCCAGCCTCCACCCTTCTGCGCAGGCCCAGACGGCTGATAGCTGCTGCGGCTGCCAGCAGCAGAGGCAACAGCCCCAGGTAACTGCCACCCTCGACATAATTCTTGACGCCCCAGTCGGTGCTGTGGGGACCGTTGGGATTGAGCTGGCCGTAGGCATTGAGAGCCAGATGAACCGTCTGCCAGGTAAAGACATCGAGATAGCTGTGGTGGGAGGGGTTGCCGAAGAAATCGGGCACCAGGAAGGCGATCAGGCGGCGCGGTGGAAAGGCCCAGCTCACCACCTGGCTGTAAGGGACCGAGCCCTGGCGAAAGTTCAGGCGAGCCACTTCATAGAGAGGGATAAACTGCACTGCGC
>JBBIJG010000063.1:0-593 GCA_037446095.1 Caldilineae bacterium | reverse complement strand
GGCCACCAGCCAGGAAGCCAGCCGGAATACCACCCGCCAGCGTCTTTGCCGCCACCACAGGGCCGCCAGGCGGCCCAAGGCGTAGAACCCCATCACCAACAGCACGTACAGAGAAATCTCCACATGTCCAGCCAGAAGATGGAAGCCTAGAGCCGCTGCCCCCACAGCGATGTAGGGGAGGGGGGAATAGGCCACCGGCCCCTTCTCCTCCTGCTTCCTGACCACGATTTCGATCATGGCCAGCAACAGGGGCAACCAGGCTGCAGCGGCGATGATCATAGTAAAGACCACGCTGACCACAAAGAAGGCACTCAGCATGTACGTGATGCCAGCGATCAATGCCCCGAAGCGGTTGATGCCAAGCACCCGGCAATAGATGAACATGAAGAGGCCGGCGAGAAAGAATTGCAGGGCGGTGAAGTAGCCATAGGCCATGCTCAGGGGCAGGACATAGAAGAGGATGCTGAAGGGGTAGAGGGCTGAGTGCTGACCGGCAGCCAGGAAAGGCAGACCGGCGAACAGGTAGGGGTTCCAAAGAGGGAGTTGCCGGTTGTGAAGGGCCTGGACAATGAAGCGTTTCCAGACATAGTTCT
>JBBIJG010000062.1:0-9355 GCA_037446095.1 Caldilineae bacterium | reverse complement strand
GCTGAACGTCATCCCCGCCGTCGGCTCGGCGCGCGGCGCCCACACGAGCGAGGAGATCAAGGTCGCCGCCGAGCTGCGGAAGATGCTGGGGCTTCCCGGCCTTCCCGTGGGCATCACCTGCGTGCGGGTGCCGACGCTGGTCGGGCACGGCGTGGCGGTGCACGCCGAGTTCCGCTCCACCCTGGATCCGGAAGCCGCCCGGGCCCTTCTGGAGCGCGCCCCCGGGGTGGCGGTCGTCGACGAGCCGTCGGCCTTCCGCTACCCGACGGCGCTGCTGGCGGCCGGGCGCGATCCGTGCTACGTCGGCCGCCTGCGGACCGACGAGGCGGGGATGCTGGCCTTCTTCGCCGCCGGCGTCCTGGCCGGGGTGGCCGGGGCCGTGTGGATCCCCTCCCTGCTCTTCGTGAGCCCCGAGCACTTCCAGCTCTCTGGCTTCTTCGTCAAGCAATAAGATGGCGCAATCCGAGTAGCCGAAAAACCTCCACAGCATATCCAGCGTCTTCTCCAGGACCTGGTCGAGGTTGAGGGTTCGCATCAGTTGCTGGCTCACCTTATAGAGGGCGGTAGCCTCTCTCATCCTCTCGGTGACTTTTTCGTAGAGGCGGGCGTTCTCGATCGCTACAGCCGCCTGGTTGGCAATCGTCTGGCAAATGGCCACCTCATCGGCTGAGAAGGGAGGTTGATCGCTAACCCGGTCCAGGCTGATCGCCCCAATGACCCGCTCTTGGATCATGATCGGCACCGCCAGGCAGGCTCTGAGGTTCAACGCCCGTGCCAGGGGCCAGAAATCCTTCCGGCCCGGGTCGGCAAAGACGTCTGGAATCTCCACCGGCCTGCGGGTAGCTATGGCCTCAGCCACGTGAGGACGCGTTGCCAGGGGCAGACGCAGCCCCAAAGCCTCCGCCGGTCGGTCGGGGTTGTCCACTGCGTGCAGAATCAACTCTCTTTTCCCTTCGTCCAACAGGAAAAGAGCGCAGCGGTCGGCGCGCAAGGCCCGGGCTGTTTTCTCAGCAATCAGGCGCAGGGTCTCATCTAAATGCAAGGAGGAAGCCGCCTGACTGACCTCGTAGAGGGCCGACAGTTCATGCAGCCTTTGTTGAGACTCATTGTACAGCCGGGCGTTCTCTATGGCGATGGCTGCCTGGTTGGCGATGGACAAAAGCAGGTCGAGGTGCTCTGCACTGAAGCGGTGGGGTTCTGGGTGGACCAGAGTCAGCACGCCGACGACCCGGTCCTGCCTCAGCAAAGGTACAGCCACAGCCGAGCGGGTAGCCCGGTGATCTTCAGTCAGAGCCAGCCAGCGTTCATCATCTCTGGTATCGAAAACGATGGTGCCCTCTTTGTGTTGGACCACCCACCCGGCCAGCCCACTGTCCAGGATTTGGTCCACGGCCTGCTCGGTCATTGGAGTCGCCACATCTTCCCTGATCAGGGTATGGCGGCGGGCATGCCCGGATTCGTCCAGAACGATGATACTGCCGCTGGTGGCGCCCACGCTGGGGATGGTCAGGGCCAAAACGTCACTCAGCACTTTATCCAGGTCCAGGCTGGAGCCCAGTTTGCGGCTGATGTCATAGAGCAACTCAAGTCTTTCCACGATAACGACCTCAAAAGACAACTCTAATGCATTATACTTCTTCTGCACTTACATGTCAAACAGCTTCCATAGCCGGGCTTGCGCAGCGGGTCAGGGGGTGTGGGGGTGCTTTCAAGGCTAGGTTTTTTGCGGCAGAGAGGCGCACCGGGTAAAATAGACCCTGCCTGGTTTGTATCACCTGGGCGGCGAGCTTTGGCTCACCGCCAGTCAACCGGGAGGCCGAAATGCACCTTCTGGTACCTCGGTTCTATTGTCAACCCATTTAGAGCACGTCTTCAAAACTGTCTGGTCTGACGGTGACGGCTCCCCCACTGCCGGTAGGGGCTTCGCCACGCGGCTCCCCCACCATAGGCAGGGGCTTCGGCAAGCCAAAGGCCCTGACGTAAACGTCGGGGCTGAGCCGCCCCAGGGCGCTGAAGCGCCCTCAAGGCAGCCAGGACAGCGTGCTTCCAGCACGCTTGAGCCGCTCCGCCTGAACGTTAACGTTCAGGCCCAAAGGGACCTCACCCCTACCCCCTTGCCCGGAAGGGGGTGAGGGGAGGGGGTGAGGTCAGTAATTCCGCAGCACCAGCGGCAGGTAGATGCGGTACTCCACCGCCCCGCCGGGCCAGAAGCCGCCAGCCAGGGTGTAATCGCCCCCGGCGAGCACCCCCGCATCCGGTTGCCCGACGGTGCCGCCCAGGGTGTACCCCCCGCCGCTGCTGAAGGTGTGGCCGCCGCAGTCTATCGTGTTCCAGGAGAGGTCATAACCGTCGCCGGATTGGGCCAGGGCGACGGCCGGCAACAGGAGCAGCAGCAGGCACAGGAGCAAACCGTAGCGCAATCGGTGGGTGTTCATCGCTGTCCCTCCATCGCCTCGGCCCGGTTGAAGAGGTCGGCGTTGCGCTGGTAGTCCAGGCCCATCTCCTCGGGCTGGCCGTAGCCCTGAGGGTAGAGGTAGGTGCCGCACTCCTCGGCCGGCTTGTCCACCTCGGCTTGGACCGGGTGGTCGCGCAGGTAGGGGTCGTTGCGCACCGCCGTCACCTCCCAGGAGACCTTCTGGCCGGGCACGCCGCCGGCGATCTGGAAGCGGTTGCCCTGGATTTCCTGGGCGATGTAGAGGTTGGGCATCGGCGCGCCGATGGGGGTGAGTTGATAGCGGAAGGGGCCGGTGTTGAGGGCGTGCAGCAGGATGTTGAGCAGGTGCTGCGCCGGGGCTGCCTCTCCCAGCAGGGCCAGTGTGGCTACGGCCAGGGGGCGGTAGTAGTTGGGCGAGAGCACCAGGGGCGAGCGCAGCACCGCGCCCCAATCCACCGGCGGGCGGTAGAGAGGGTGGTGCAGGATGAGCGGGTCGTCCCAGACCAGCCCGCCGTAGACTGCGGGCAGGTAGAGCAGGAACGCCAGCGCGGCCGCCCCTGCCGGTAGCGCCAGTTGTTGATATTTCATCGCACACCCCATTTCTACGGTGACAGGCTTCAGCCTGTCTCACACGGTTATCGGTTGTCCACCAGGTCTTCCGGGTTCTGGCGGGGCAGGTTCCACCTGCCCCCGGCCCCCTTCCCCTCTTGACCCCCTCCCCGGCCCTCCCCTGAAGCGGAGGAGGGAGCAGGGGAGGGGGTGTCCCCTTTCCCCGCCCCATCCCCTCTACTTTTTAGGAAGGGGGTTGGGGGATGGGGTGAGGTGTAGGAGGGCGGCCCACCCTTGCTCTCAAGGCTGAGAAAGTAGGGTTGAGGGGATACTCCTCAAGCTCCCTGGGCTTCGCTGCGCAAGCCCATGGCCGTTTCCACCGCCTGCACCAGTTCCCCACTGGCGATCAGCTTCCGCACGGCCTCGATGTGGGGATACATGATGGCGTCGTGTTCCAGGAAGGGCACGCGCTGACGGATCAGTTCATAAGCCGGAGCGGTGCCCCGGCCCAGGCGAGCCTCAGGGCCCAGGACCTCCCGCCGGAAGTCAATGCCCTGGGCAGCAGCGAAAAGCTCGATGGCCAGTATCCTTTCCACGTTGTCGGCTATCTGCCGGGCCTGACGGGCAGCGGTGCAGCCCATGCTGATGTGGTCCTCAATATTGGCCGAGGTGGGGATGCTATCCACACTGGCCGGGTGGGCCAACACCTTGTTCTCTGAGGCCAGGGCCGCAGCCGTGTACTGGGTCAACATAAAGCCCGAATTGAGGCCGCCGTGCTTGATGAGGAAAGCGGGCAGGGTCTCACGGTTGGAAGCCTCGTCGGTCAGGCGGGTGAGGCGGCGCTCGGAGATGTTGCCCAATTCGCTGAGGGCCATGCCCAGATAGTCCATAGCGATGGCCACGATTTCACCGTGAAAATTGCCACCGGAAAGGGAGACGGGGGTGCCGTCTTCTTCAAAGAAGATGAGGGGGTTGTCGGTGGCCGAGTTCAGTTCGATTTCCAGGACCCAGCGGGCGTAGAGGATAGCGTCGCGCACCGCACCATGCACCTGGGGAATGCAGCGCAAGGTGTAGGCGTCTTGCACGTTGAGGGGATCAAAAGGACGCAGGAAGGTGCTGCCCTCGATAAGGCGACGGAGATAGGCGGCGCAGTCTATCTGACGGGGGTGAGGACGGACGGCATGAATGCGCTCGTCGAAGGCCAGCGGGGTACCATGCAAGGCTTCCAGGCTCAGGCAGCCAGCGATGTCGGCTACCTTGCTGAGATTTTCCGCCTGGTGGGTGGCCAGAGCGCCTACGGCGCACATGACCGCTGTGCCGTTGGTCAGGGCCAGCCCCTCTTTGGCTGCCAGTTCGATAGTGGGGAGGCCCGCCCGTTTCATGGCTTCACCGCCAGGCAACCGCTCTCCCCGGTAGATAGCCTCCCCCTCGCCCAGGAGCACCAGAGACATGTGGGCCAGAGGGGCCAGGTCGCCGCTGGCTCCCAGAGAGCCCTGGCTGGGGATGACGGGGTGTACCCCCCGGTTGATGAGCTCCAGCAGGGTCTCCAGCAGTTCCAGGCGCACTCCCGAGTAGCCTTTGGCCAGGGTGTTGGCGCGGATAAGCATCAGGGCGCGGGTGGTGGCCTGGTCGAAGGGCTCGCCTACCCCTACGGCGTGGCTCATAATAATGTTGCGTTGCAGTTGGGTCACCTGATCAGGGGGAATGATCCGATCTTTGAAAGCCCCGAAGCCCGTGGTGACCCCGTAGACAATCTCCCCGCGGGCTACGAACTCTTCCACTGCCTGGCGGCTGCGGTTGACTTTCTCACGCGCCTCCGGCGAGAGGACGACTTTGAGTCTCTCAGGCTGTGACCAGGCTTGTGCCACTGCCACCACATCTTCGAGGGTCAAATGACTGCCGTCAATGGTTAAAGTTTCTGTCATCCGCTCTCCTTACTAAATGTTTGCGTAGAACTCCTTGGGTCTGAGCTCTTGAAAGTTTCCCTGTCCGGCGAGATGCTTCCGCACATCCACGCAGAGGTGACATTTGCCGGCGTAACCCTCCGGCAATTCCTGGTAGCCGTACTCCTCACTTCCCAACTCAAACAGCCCAAAAGGACCGGCCTTGACAAGGATGTCAACCAGTGGTGGAAAGCGATGCGCCTTGAAATCATCGCGGATTTGGGGAAGGTCATGCCAATTGCCGATGCTCAGCCCGCCGCAGAACCAGGAGATATAGTTCCCATAAAGGTCAAAATGGGAATGGTGAGCGTGGAGAATTTCCATGAAGCAGTTCTCACCCCTGAAGGCTGCTGCGGGTCGCTTCCGGGTCAGGTGTCCCAGGCGATACCCGGAGCGTCCCGCCGGAATGAGGCTGTACCCCTCCCAAAGCATCCGGCCCGCCCTTTGCAGGCCGAACCTTTCCACGTATCGTTCCAGGGGAGTGGGCTTCTGGGCGTCGAAAACCTGAATCTGTTCGATCCAGTGGGGCAGATAAACGATGACGTTCTGGCGGCCAAAGACTTCCAGCGCTTTGGTGATGGCCAGCAGGGTCCGTGCCGGGGGGATGGTCTCAGCGTGGAAAGGGGAGCAACTGATCAGGATGGCGTTGAGCCCGGCTTCTCTCAAGGTGACAAACTTCTCGGTGACATCCTCCTCTCTCAGGCACCAACCGGCGTTGGTTTCAACGTAGCGGGGGATGCCCAGTCGAGCGGCGAGTTGGACGCCCTCCAGCAAGAGGGGAAAGTTGAGGAAGGGTTCCCCACCTGTGAGATGAATCTGGAACCGATGTCCCCAAGCCCTGGTTGCCCGCAGTGCCTCCCTCAGGGTTTCAGGAGACATCCAGTCTCGCCACATTGGACCACAATTGTACAAACAGTGCTTGCAGGCACTTTGACATTTGTAGCTTAGGATGATCCCCAGGTCGGTTGGGCTGAGCGGACTCCTGTACATGACTCTCCCTTTGCGAATGAGGAGGCACGCTCTTGCACAATGACAAAGGACAGAGTACGGTAATCGGGAAGGATTGAGTGTGGGTTGGTTGACCGCCACCCGGCTGAGTTACATCCTCTCCGAAGCCGACCACCGGATGAGCGAGGTTGAGCCCTGGGTGATACGCCACGGATTGAGAGGGAATTTCAACGATTTAAGCGAAAGGGATGGGGCGCTTGTTGTCGTTGGGCTTGCACGTGCTGACCGTGGTGGAGCATGTGGTGCGGGAGGCCTTGCAAACGGCGGGGGAGACGCTGAGCAGCCTGTATGCGGACAACCCCAAGCGGCAGACGGCGCGTCCTGCGACGGAACGGCTGCTGAAAGCCTTCCGTGGGATCACGCTGACTGTGGTGCATCTGCCCGAGCGAACGATTCACCATGTCACCCCTGTGTCTGAACTGCAACGACGCATTCTGGCCCTGCTGGGCCTGTCTGCGTCAATCTATGAGAACCTGTTTCTGTCCGTCGAACCAATTCCGCCATAGTGCTCACAAAATGAACGAACGATGAGTCAATAAAGATACGACCCACATGAGTTGTGGGTCGTTGAAGAAGCGGATTACAGGTTTATTATAACCGAAAATGGAGGAAAAGGCAAGGACGAGGAGGGTAGACTTGTCAAAGGATAGGTTATCTGCTATACTTCTTGTGTGATGGCTCAGAAATTGGAAAGGGCATGGCAAATCAGGCTGGCTCATTTTCATAAAGAGATTCAATTCGATAAGCCGGTGGACACGGCGGTCATCAGTCTGACCGGTGCCCGGTGCGCCCTGAACTGTGCCCATTGTGGGGGACATTACCTGCGTGGGATGCAGCCTGTCTGGCGGGCCAGGGTGAACGGGGCTACCAGTTGCCTCATCTCCGGCGGTTGTGATGCGTTGGGCCGGGTGCCTGTCACCGCTCATCTGGAGAAGATAAGGACCATCCGCCAGGGCCGGGCCATGAACTGGCACGTGGGTTTGATCGGCGAAGACGAGCTCAGGGCCATCGTTCCCTATGTTGATGTCATCTCTTTCGATTTTGTGGGCGACGATGAGACCATCCGTGAGGTCTATGGTCTGGATGTGACCGTCGGAGATTACATACAAAGCTATCAATTGCTCCGGCGGTATGCCAGGGTTCTGCCTCACATCACCATTGGCCTGCGCGGTGGAGAGATGGGCCATGAGGTGCGGGCCCTGGACATCCTGGAGGACCTGGGAGCCGAGGGAATGGTGTTGATCGTTTTCATTCCGACGGCCGGCACCCGCTATGCCAACCGCCAGCCACCTGAGATCAGCGAGGTGGCAGAGATCCTGATCGAAGCCCGCCTGCGCTTTCCCGACAAACCCCTCTATCTGGGTTGTATGAGACCGCGGGGGCGTTACCGGCGCGAGTTGGACCCGCTGGCCGTGCGAGCGGGCATCAACGCCATTGTCAACCCAGCCAGGGAAGCTGTGCGCCTGGCCGAACAACTGGGGCTGGGGATCGTTTGGGGACGCGAGTGCTGTGTCCTGAACCGCGAGCGCAATGTTAAGGGCAGTAGCTGCGAATAACAGGCAACCAAACAATGAGAGGAGGTGCAAACATGGGTGTCATTCCCGGTGTCGTAGGCGGTGTTATCCTCTTGCTAATTGGCGTGATCAAGTACATTGTCACGCCCCGGCCTGAGATCACTCGGGCGATGGAATTTGAACTGAAGAAGGAGGCGGGGAAATGGTCGGTCAAGTTTGACAAGTCCGACATCCTGGCGTTGGCTTTCGTTGTTTTCCTCTTTTGGGGAGTAGCGCAGGGTAAGCTTGATGCTCAATCTGCCTTTCAAACATTCGCCGGCCTGCTGGCCGGCGCGGGAGGAAAAGAGATCCTCGATTATCTAGCCGCCCAGAAAGCGAAGCCTCAGTAGCCCCACATTCGCAGCGCTGCCCTTACCCCAGTCCAGCGATGGAAATCACCCCTCATGGGCCAGCCGTCAAAGACCCCTAGCTTCGCAAGGGGCTTGCCGCAGCCCCCGCCCGCAGGTGGGAGAGCCGCATGGTGAAGCCCCCGCCACAGGCGGGGGAGCCATCACCGCCAGGCCAGACAATGTCGAACTAAGTACGGCCCCTTTCGGAGCCTCAAAAACAAGAAGGAGAGAGGAACGATGAAGGTTGACAAGAGTTGCCGTTATGCCAAGAGCCACGAATGGGTGCGCGTGGATGGTGACGAAGCTACGGTGGGCATCACCGACTATGCCCAGCAGCAGCTCTCTGACGTCGTCTACGTAGAATTGCCGGAGATTGGCGACGTCTTTAAAAAGGGAGATGTCTTTGCCACCGTGGAATCGGTCAAAGCCGCCGCTGACTGCTACATGCCCTTGAGCGGCGAGGTCACCGCGGTCAACAGGGAGCTGGAGACGGCTCCCCAGTTAGTCAACCAGGACCCCTTTGGGGCGGCCTGGTTCATCAAATGTACAGCCAGCGACCTCTCGGAGCTGGATGACCTGATGGACGCCGAGGCCTACGAAAGGTTCGTGGTCGAGGAAGAGGCGAAGGGAGGTTAGCGATGTCTTACGTACCCCATAGTGATGCCGACCGGCAGGCCATGCTGGCCGAGATTGGGGTGAAAAGGGTCGAAGAGCTTTTTGTGGACGTACCAGAGGCGGTGCGCTATCCAGAGATCAGGCTGCCCAGGCCTCTTTCAGAGATGGAGATTCTGGCCGAACTGCGGGCTATGAGCGAGCGGAACGCTGACCTGGACCACTATGCCTGCTTCTTAGGCGCAGGGGCCTACAACCATTTCGTGCCCAGCGTGGTCCAACACGTAACGGGCCGTTCGGAGTTTTACACTGCCTACACGCCCTACCAGCCCGAGGTCAGCCAGGGCACTTTGCAGACCATCTTTGAATATCAAAGCATGGTCTGTGCTCTGACGGGCATGGAGGTGGCCAATGCCTCCCACTACGATGGTGCTACGTCCATGGCTGAGGCGGTCATTATGGCCCTGGCCGTGGGTCGGGGCAGGCGCAAGAAGGTGGTCATGGCTCCCACCGTTCACCCCGAATATCGGGCCACGGTGCGCACTTACACCCAGGGCATGGGCCTGACCCTTGTCGGCGACGAACTTCCGCATGGCGAGGGAGTACCCCCTACTTCGCTTCTGCTAGAGCCGGAGGGCGCCGGGCTGGAGAGGTTGAAGGCTCTCATTGACACGGACACGGCCTGCGTCATCGTCCAGAACCCCGATTTCTTTGGCCAACTGGAGAGCCCGGCGGCCCTGCAATCGCTGGCCGACGCCGTGCACGAGGCCGGCGCCCTTTTCATCGTCAGCGCCGACCCCATCTCGCTGGGGCTTTTCAAGCCACCGGGTGAGTATGGGGCCGACATCGTGGCCGGTGAGGGGCAGGCCCTGGGCACGCCACTGAGCTTTGGAGGGCCATACCTGG
>JBBIJG010000061.1:6249-9445 GCA_037446095.1 Caldilineae bacterium | reverse complement strand
GTGCGGTCCACGTGGACCCGATCGAAAAGAAACCCTTCTACCATTTCCTGCCTGGCAGCTATGCCTTCTCCCTGGCCACAGCCGGCTGCAACCTGCACTGCAAATACTGCCAGAACTGGACCATCTCCCAGGTGCCACCGGAGCAGGTGGAGAGCTACGATGCCCCTCCAGAGGACGTGGTGGCAGCAGCGCTGCAGGTGGGCAGCCAGTCCATCGCCTATACCTATACCGAGCCGACCATTTTCTACGAGTATATGCTGGCCATCGCCCGCCTGGCCCGGCCCAAGGGATTGAAGAACGTGGTCATCTCTGCCGGCTACATCAACCCTGCTCCCTTACGGGAACTGTGCCACGCCGTGGACGCCATCAAGATTGACCTCAAAGGTTTCAATCGCGAGTTCTACAAGAAGGTTTGCTTCGCTACTCTGGAGCCGGTGCTGGAAGCCATCAAAATCATTCATGAGGAAGGCGTCCATCTGGAAATTGTCAATCTGGTGGTGCCCACCCTGAACGACGATGAAGACGAGTTGCGAGGACTGGCCCGCTGGCTCGTGGACAATGTGGGACCCGATGTGCCCACCCACTTCAGCCGCTTCCATCCGATGTACCAGCTCAAGAACCTGCCTCCCACGCCGGTGGAGACCCTGGAGCGGGCGCGGGCTATCGCCATGGAAGAAGGCATCAACTATGCCTATGTGGGCAACGTGCCCGGCCACCCCGGAGATCACACCTATTGTGCCCATTGTAGCGAGATGATCATCCAGCGCATGGGCTTTGCCGTGGTAGACTATCACATAGTGGATGGGAAATGCGAGTACTGTGGGAATCCCATTCCTGGAGTGTGGGGGGAGGCGGAACCGGGTGAAAGGGCAGAGCAGCCGATGGGGCCATCGGATTATTGAGAGAGGTTTATCATGGATGCTCATTCGGATTGTCCACTGCCAGCCCCTCGGCCGTGGCGGCGTCAAGCAAACGCTCGTCAGCGCACAGGAAAGTCAAAGCTGGCATCCTATGAGCTATCAGCAGACGATTGATCACAAGCGCCGTACCCAGGTGAATGGCATCATACGCCCGTAGCGGATGACGCTCCAACAATTCGCAGGCCAAGTCAGTGATGGGACCCATTGAGCGGCATGATCCTGTACTCAACCAGGCAATCATCACGGAAAGCGTCCATCATTCGTGTGTAATCGTCCCGATTGACAGTCCCTTCGCGCAGGCGGCGGTTGAATGCGCTGGTCATTTCAACGATGAGCAGTTGTGACACAACGAGCATCGGGGAGAGGGCAGGGTCTACCAGTGCCCTGAGCCAGGCGCTCCCGGTTTCATTTATGTACCGCTTGACCAGGGCGCTGGTGTCCAGGTAATAGTTGCTCACCGGTTTTCCTCACGCTCTGCGATGATGATCTCCGAGAGCAGTCGGCCGATGCTGAACTTTCTGGCTAGCTCGGCTCGCTCTTCCGGGGGCACCGTGGGCGGCCGTTTCCATGTTGGTTCGACAAGCAATCCGGCCTTATGCAGTATCTCCGTTACCTGAGCGCGTAGCCCCTGGCTATATATGACCTTGGATTTAATAAGGATATAGTCAGGGCGGCGTAAGACTTCGATTTCACCCAGGTCTTGATATGCCTGGCGAGGAAGTAAGAGCCCTTCCTCGGTGATTTTGACCGGCACAGGGGTTGACATGGCTCACCTCCACAACTGGACTCTGTGCGCTCGACATCGGTCTGTCGTCTCCAGGTGTAATGATACTCGATTTCCCCGGAATTGTAAAGTGCTGCTCCCCCGTGCTATAAGTACGTTTTGAGGCAGGAGGGGCGTAAACATGAAGATGCAAGCCTCGGTTCTCGCCAGTCTGGTCATGATTCCATTGCTCGCTGCCTGCGGTGCACCCTCGGCCACGCCTGGGCCAATGCCGTCGGCCAGCCCTTCAGTGCTGGCATCCCCAGTCCCCACGGCTGTCACGCCATCGCCCGAGGACATCCACCCCTGCCAGGGGGCCGACAGGTGGTTCCCCGGCGACCCGGACAAACTGGCGGCTATGGTGGACGGCTATCTGGCCGAGGCCGCAAAGGACGCTGCAAAGATTGAGGGCGAGCCCATCGCCCTCATCGTGCCCCACGCCGGCTACCTCTACTCCGGCTGGGTGGCGGCTTACGCTTACAGGCAGATCGAAGGGCGTGGCTATGACACCATCGTGGTCATCGGCGACACCCACGCCGGAGGTGGGACCGCGCCGATCGCAGTCTGGGCGCGGGGAGCCTACGAGACCCCGCTGGGCGCGGTGCCCGTTGACGAGGAGGTGGCTGCTGCCCTGCTGGCCGCCGACTCGCGCATCCGCTTCGACCGCGCCGGCCACGGGAACGAACACCCCGTCGAGAACCAGATCCCTTTCTTGCAGCGGACGCTGGGTGCCGGGTTCAAGATAGTGCCCATCGTGCTACACGACGATTCCCTGGAGATCGCAGAGGTCCTCAGCCAGACCCTGGTGGAGGCGCTGGCCAACCGCCAGGCCCTCATCGTGGCCAGCACTGACCTGGCCCACTGGCCGGCCTACGAGGACGCCCGCGCCTCGGACGCAGCCATGCTGGCCGCCCTCGAGACCATGGACCCCCAGGCGTTGCTGGAGACAGACCGCCAATGGATGGGCAAAGGCATCCCCAACCTGGCCACAACCATGTGCAGCAAAGGTTCAGTGATGACGGCCATGCTGGCCGCCCCTCAACTGGGTGCCAATCAGGTCACAGTGCTCAAGTACGCCAACTCGGGCGACGTCCCCATCGGCGACCGAAGCCAGGTGGTGGGCTACGGAGCGGTGATGTTTTGGCGGGGGGAGGGCAACCCGACCGGCTTTGTCATGCCCACGCCTCCTGGCTCGGTGAAAGCTGCCCCTCTCACCGCCGAGGATAGAAAAGAGCTCCTGAGCATAGCCCGGCAGAGCATCGCCCATTTTCTGGAAACAGGCAGCTTTCCCCAGGTGACGGTGACCCGCCCGGCTCTCCTCCAGGAGAGGGGAGCCTTTGTCACTCTCAAGAAACACGGTCAGTTGCGGGGCTGCATTGGGCATCTGCTCGGTGACCGACCGTTGTATCTGGTGGTGCAAAATGTGGCCGTTGCGGCTGCTGTCGCCGATCAGCGTTTCCCGCCCGTGACGGAGGAGGAACTCTTCCAGGCAGGCGGCGATCGCTGTCCCTCC
>JBBIJG010000061.1:0-6239 GCA_037446095.1 Caldilineae bacterium | reverse complement strand
GAGATCGAAATCTCGGTCCTTTCTCCTCTGGAGCAGGTGGAGAGCGCTGACCAGATCCAGGTTGGCCGGCACGGGGTAGTCATCCGGCGGGGCTCGAAGCAGGCCGTCTACCTGCCCCAGGTGGCTCCTGAACAGGGCTGGGATCGGGAGGAAATGCTGGAGAACCTTTGCCTCAAGGCGGGCCTCTATAAAGACGACTGGAAAAAAGAAGGCACCCAGTTCTACGTCTTTACGGCAGAAGTGTTCACCGAGGGGGACCCGGCTACAATCTCTGACGTTAAGACACTGCATCTCTTGACACTCTTTCAACCGTCTGATATAATTACCTTGAACATTCGAGACGACCCAGGCTGGAAAGAGGCACGAAGGGGCCTGTCGTTAGAAAGTCCTTTGGCTAAAAAGGAGTATCGCTGATGCCGAAAATATTCCGTATTGGTGCGCTGTTGATGATTGTGTTAGGGGCTGCCTGCGGGCCGACCGCCAGGCCTTCTCCGGCAGCAGAGACGCCTGTACCCAGCCCGGCGGCCACGATAGAGATATTGCCCACCCCCACACCGAAACCCCCTCCCCCCACACCGACCTATACTCTGGCCCCCGCTTCTGAACTTACACCCAGCACTACTGAGGTAGCTACCATTACGGCAGAGGCGTCCATGGTCGCCATCCCTGCTGGCGAGTTCACTATGGGCAGCGACGTTGAGGACGAAAGGCCAGCTCATGCTGTCTCTCTGGAAGCTTTCGAGATAGACGTGTTCGAGGTGACCAACGAGGAGTTTACCGAATTCGTGGAGGAGACGGGCTATGTCACCGATGCGGAGAAGGCAGGAGACGGCATGCCCTGGCGGGCCTATGCGGAGGGCAAGCCCAGGCACCCTGTGGTGAAAGTGAGCTGGAACGATGCCCAAGCCTATTGCGAATGGGCCGGGAAGAGGTTGCCTACTGAGGCCGAATGGGAGAAGGCAGCCCGGGGCACCGATGCCCGTACCTATCCCTGGGGGAACGAGTGGGATGAGGCGAAGGCCAACACCAAAGAAGCAGGGTACCGGGGGACCACCATTGTGGGAAGTTTCCCAGACGGAGCCAGTCCCTATGGAGTGCTGGACATGGCCGGGAATGTCGCCGAGTGGACGGCGGATTGGTACCAGGCTTATCCCGGCAGCGATTATCAATCTCCCTACTTTGGGGAGAAGTATAAAGTGATCAGGGGTGGTGGTTGGTTCAGCGACAAGACCCTGGTACGGACCACGGAGCGGAGTGCCAGCTCTGTGACCCTGGCGAATGATGATGTCGGTTTCCGCTGCGCGCGCTAGCATAGCTGATAGCCCACCTCTTGATAGCCGGCGGCAAATAGCCCGCTGCGCTCGATAGTTGATAGCCATCAGCCACCAGCTATCAGCCATTCGCCGAAAGAAGGGAGGGATGCCTATCACCGGAAATGGAGTTGTGTTATCTGCTATATGACCGAGCTTACATTAGGAGGAGATAACAAATGTTGAGGAGGAAACTGTTCAACCTGATTCTGGTGCTTGCCATGTTGGTGCCGCTGGGCGTGAACGTGGCCAGCGCCGCCCCGCCGGCTCAGGAAGAGACCTATACGGTGAAACTGGGTGACAGCCTCTGGACCCTGGCGGAGAAATATCTGGGCAGTGGCCCAGCCTACCACGCCATCGTCATGGCCACCAATCTCAAGAGCCTCGAAGACCCGAGCTTTGCCAAGATCAAAGATCCCGGCCTGATCCAGCCCGGCTGGAAACTTCTCATCCCGAGCAAAGAGGAAGCCGAGAAGCTCACAGCCGCCTGGTATGCAGGGTCGAAAGTCAAAATCGCCGTCGTCTCTGACATCGGTGGGCGGGGTGACCTCAGCTTCAACGACATGGCCTTCAAGGGGGGCGACGATGCCGGAAGGGACTTTGGCGTCGAAATGGTGGAACTGATCAGCAAGGTGGAGGCCGACTATGTCCCCAACCTGACCACTGCTGCTAAAGACCCTGATGTCAAGCTCATCGTCGGCGTGGGCTTCCTCCTGAGCGACGCCCTGGCAGAGGTAGCCCGGAAGTATCCGGATAAGAACTTTGCCGGCATTGACACCTACGCCCAGTCCATCGTGCAGAGCAAGTATCCGAACGAGTACCCGCTGCCCAATCTGATAGACGTCGTCTATGAGGAGCATAAAGGGAGTGCTTTGGTCGGAGCGCTGGGCACCCTGCTGGCGGCTGAGTACAAGAAACCCCATATCGGAGGCGTCTTCGGGATCGAGATCCCGGTCCTGTGGAAGTTTGAGATCGGATACAAGTGGGGGGCCAGATGGGCCACCGAGTGGCTGAAGAAGAACAAGCCAGATAAGGCCTTCGATTATACTAAGGACTTTGTCCTCTGGACCTACACCGGCACCTTCAGCGACATCACCAAGGGTTATGAGGCCGCCAAGCCCATGTACGCCAAGGATGCGGTGGCTGTCTACAACATCGCCGGACCCCTGGGGCTGGGGATCAACCAGGCTGTAGCGGAACTGGCTGAGGAGAAAGCTCTGCAGAGCGGACCTCCCTTCTGGATCGGGGTGGACGCCAACCAGGACTGGATCAACCCTGGCTTTGTCATCGCCAGCATGATGAAACGGGTGGATTATGGCGTCTACTTTACCACCAAACTGGTCCTGGACGGCACCTTCAGAGACGTGGTGAAGGAGACCAAAGGGAGCCTCACGTTGGGCATCGGGACCAAGACCATGGGCAAGTTGATGGAGGGCATCTCCGTCAGCACCCTGGCGGATCTGGATGAGTTCATCGCCATGGGCGTGAGGGCAGAGGAGTTGACGGGGAAGAAGGCCCTCCCCATGGCGCCGGAGGAGATCCGCGCCAAGGTGACAAAGATGAGGGAAGCCCAGCCGGCCTGGGTCTGGGAGGCGATGGCCGAACTGGAGCGGCAGATCCGCACCGGCGAGGTTGAGGTTCCCATGGTGGTTACAGACGAGGCTATAAAGAAGTGGCGTGAGGATCTCGGCTAAGAGGGAGAACTCAATGTCGTAAGTTAGCACGCCGGAGTCGAGGCTTCAGCCGGAATTTGCCCGCCCTGAAGGCTCGACTCCAGCCTTAACTTAATGGCATTGAGGCCTAGCTGAATGCCTTCTTTTCACCGTTGCATCCGCCTCAGCACGTACTGAATAGGGGCAAGCCGCGGCTTGCCCCTATTTTTGGATCCTTAGGTGCAAAGCTCACTTGGTGGGAGGTGACACCTTTGAAAGTAGCAGACCGTATCGAGATAAATCCTTACGTAATGCATGGCAAACCCATCATAAAGGGAACGCGAGTGTCTGTTAGCCTGATCCTCGGCTACCTGGCAGGCGGCATGACCATCGAGGAAATTCTCACCGAACACCCTACGATAACCCGTGAGGATATACTTGCCTGCTTAGAGTACGCCAGCCAAGTGGTTGCTGAAGAGGAGGTGCTGGTGCTTGCGCCTGCTAGCTGATGAGCATATTGCCCGCTCCACAGTAGAAATGCTTCGCCGCCGAGGATTTGAGGTGAAGTGGCTAGCCGAGGAAGATCTACAAGGCATTGAAGATCAGCTCATCTACCAGATGGCCGTGGATGAGGGCCGCATTGTGTTGACCTTCGATTCCGACTTCAGCCAGATGGCATACGCTAATCCTGTCTACCCACAAGGGATCATCATGCTTAAGTTCAGGCCACGCAATGTCCAGGAATGTAATCAGCGTTTAGGGCAAATTTTGGACACTATAGGGTCCCTGATTAACAAGTTGGTTGTTATCCACAGGACCCGAGTGCGCATCCGCCCATTGCCATGGCCATAATAATTTCAATACGATCCATTTTGGAGAGGAAGGTCAATCATGAACTCCAAACCCTTCATTGAAATGAAGTCTATCAAGAAGGTTTATCCAGACGGTACGGTGGCCCTGCGCGGTGTGGATTTGGGCATCGGGAGGGGGGAAATTGTCGGGCTGCTGGGCGAAAACGGCGCCGGGAAGACCACTCTGATGAAAATCCTCTCCGGTCTCCTTCCGCTCACCGAGGGAGAGATCTCTGTGGACGGCAAACGGGTGAACTTCCGGAACCCCTCCGACGCCCTTAAACTCGGTATAGGGATGGTCCACCAGGTTTTCGCTCTCGTCCCCCCTTATACCGCTGTCGAAAACATCCTTCTGGGACAGGAGGCGGCTGGCTCCCTGGCGTTCCTCGACCTGGAAACGGCGAGGAAACGGCTGGCCGACCTGGCCGCAGAGACCGGGTTGCAAGTCCCTCTGGACACACCCATCGAGTTGCTCCCGGTGGGCGTCCGACAGAGGGTCGAGATCCTGAAGGTGCTCTATCGGGGTACGGATGTGCTGATCCTTGACGAACCTACTTCTTCTCTGACCCCTCTGGAAGTGGATGAACTTTTCCGTATCATGCGCCGGCTGAAAGAAGCGGGGAAGGCCATTGTCTTTATCACTCACAAACTGAGAGAAGTCCTCGAAATCTCCGACAGAATCGTCGTCCTCAGAAACGGCCTCGTCACCGGCAGGTTGCCCACGGAGGAGGCCACCTCCGAGAAGCTGGCGGTGATGATGGTTGGTAAAGAGGTGGTGCCTCGGGTGAGCCGGGAGGAGAAAGAACCTGGTGAACCGGTCCTGGCGGTCAAAAACCTGCGGGTCATGAGCGATTTCGGCACCTTTGCCGTCAAGGATGTGTCTTTTGAGGTGAGAGCCGGCGAAATCTTTGGTGTGGCCGGTGTAGAGGGCAATGGCCAGAGCGAGCTGGTCCAGGCCCTGACCGGCCTCAGGCCCCCCGCCAGCGGCGAGATCCAGCTCAATGGTGTGAACGTCGTCGCCTTCAACTCCAGGGAGCTCTACGGGATGGGGGTTTGCCACGTCCCGGAGGATACCGTCCGGTTCGGGCTGGCGTTGAACTTTGACGTGGCCGAGAACAGCATCCTGGGAAGGCAATGGGAGCCAGAGTTCCTCCTCGGACTGGGCCGCTTGAACGGGAAGAAGATCACAGCGTTTGCCAGGAGGCTGGTGGAAAACTTTAACGTCGTCACTCCCAGCCTGAAAACGGCGGTCAGAAGTCTCAGCGGCGGGAACCGCCAGAGACTCGTCGTCGGCAGAGAGCTGAGCAAGCAGCCGGCCCTCGTTGTGGCTGCTCATCCCACCCGGGGCCTGGACATCTCGTCCACCGTTTACATCAGGGAACTTCTCGTCAAAATGAGGGACGAGGGCAAAGGTGTCCTCCTCGTCTCAGCCGACCTCGACGAGATCATGATGCTCAGCGATCGGATCGCGGTGATGTATGAGGGTGAGTTCCTGGGCGTGGGAAAAGCCGAGGAACTCAGCCGTGAGAAGGTGGGGTTGATGATGGGCGGGATAAGGCCAGAGTAGCTATTCACCTCATCCCATCTCCCCACCTCCTTCCCCTCTCCGAGCGGGGAGGGGTTTAAGGTGGGAGGCTATGATGAAAACAACTGCATCTGGCAGTGCGGTGGAAGAAGTGGTTCAGCCATCGGAATTGGCGGTTGAAGTGGCACAGTTGTGGCCGCCGCGGGGGCAGTGGACGGAGGCGGATTATTTCGCCCTGCCGGATACCAACCGGTTTATTGAGCTATCGGAAGGAGAATTGGTCATGCCGCCGCATCCAACCCATACCCACCAGCAGATCGTTGGCAAACTATACCGCGCTATGTACGATTTCGTGGCTGAGCGCGATTTGGGCATCGTACAGATAGGCCCGCTGCCGGTGCGTCTCTGGCCGGGCAAGATTCGCGAGCCGGATATCCTCTTCGTGGCCAGGGAACACAACGATCGTATTGATGAGCAAGCCTATGGCCCGCCGGACCTGGCAGTGGAGGTGCTCTCCCCAGGCACCCGGCGCACCGATCGGCTGGAGAAGACGGTGGAATACGCACGAGCCGGGGTGAGGGAATATTGGATCGTGGATCCCCATGGACGGACGGTGGAGGCGTTAATACTCCGAGAAGGGGCTTATGAATTGCTGGGTAAGTGGGGTGGAGGCGAGGAAGCCCGTTCAGAGGTGTTGGCCGGCTTCAGGGTGGCTGTGGATGAGGTGCTGGTGAGCAAGTAGGCAATGGGGCGGCGGATGGAATCACACCGCCTAGCAGGTTGTCGGAGTAAATCAGGTGCAGCGTCGTTGGAGCCCCGGAGTGGAGGCTTTAGCCCGGTGCAATGACCAGATTCCGGCTGAAGCCTCCACTCCAGAATGTCTCTCCGACAGGCTCCTAGG
>JBBIJG010000060.1:5325-9573 GCA_037446095.1 Caldilineae bacterium | reverse complement strand
ACACCGGTCAATTTGACTTTCCCTTGCAAGATCAGTTTGACGCCGATGGCCGCGGGCAAACCGACTGTGCGGGACATGGAGGTATCACCCCCAGGGATGCCAAAGTCAATCATGGTTGAGGTGACCTTTTCCTTACGACCGGGATACTCGGCCAGGAGCTCGTGCTGCAGGATGAGCATATCCCGCTCGCCTTCCCGGTACTGCATTTTCTCTAACATGCGGGCGGTCAGGATGTCTATAGGCGCGCCCTTTTCCAACGGCAGGGGGTCGTTGCCCAAAAGACCCAGCCACTCCAGGTTGTGGATGACCGGCGAATCTTCTTTAACTTTCAGGTAGGCGGCCAGGTCCTTTTTGAGGTCGCCTTTGCTGCCAATAAGCTGGGCTGTGAATTGAGCAAAGGTCAGCCCGGCGAGGTCGTCCCGTTCCTCTTCATCCAACAGACCCAGGTCTACCAGCTTCCTCAGGGTGGAACACCAACCAGGATAACGCAGGGTGCCACGGAACATGGTCCTGGTCGTGGTGATGCCGTAGGTCTCTGCATAGGGCAGGCTGTCACGGTTGGGGTAGCCCTCGAAATCCATCATCTTCCCTTCGACTTCCACCGGCACGGTCCAGTAGTGATCAAAGAGTTCCTCACCGGGGATGTGGACCTCCTGGCCATCCTTCAGATACCGCGCCGGATTCTTGCCCGCCAGGAGCACCCCTTTGGGGCTCCAGGAGAATTTGTAGCCGAAGGGGTTGGTGTTGGCTTCCGGTGCTGGCAACCCGCCGCACCAGGAGATGAAACTGGTGATCTCTCCGCCCTCCTTCTGAACCCGATGGATGACTTTCATGGCGGTCATGTGGTCAATGCCGGGGTCCACGCCAATTTCATTGAGAAGGATGACGCCCGCCTTTTTGGCCTCCCCGTCCAGTTGGGCCATGGGCTCTTTGACGTAGGACGTGGTGACCATATGTTTGCGGTGCTTGACGCAGAGCCTGGCTACCAGGGGATGGTGGACGTAGGGCAGCAGGCTGACAGCCAGGTCGGCCTGCTGGATCAGGTCCTCCACGGCCGCCTCGTCGGCCACATCCACCTGGCGAGCTTCCCCTTTGGGGTGGCCCCTGATGAGGTCCTGGGCTTTACGAAGGGTGCGACTGGCTACGGTGACGTGAAAATCCGGCTGGTCGAGCAGATAGCGGACGTGGGCTCCAGCCACCAGGCCGGCGCCGAGCACAAGAACCTTTTTCATGTTTCATATCCTCCTTGATATGTGTTCAATGCTATTTACAGGAACTTCTCAATGTACCGGTAATCTGGCGTCAGTTCCCCGTGGTAAGCGATGACGGCCCGTTTGATTTCCGGCGGAAGTTCCAGTTTGTCGAAAGGCACCGTAAAGTCGGCCCTGGCAATAGCCGGAATGAACTCCTTGAGCACCTTGCTGAAATCCACCGAGGCATCCCGCGGCAGTTCGCTGGGCAGGATGTCCACGGCCATGATCACCGGCCCCTCTCCCTCGTAACCGTCGGTCGTCTCGCCGGTGAAGGGGTTGTAGACATAGACGGGCTCGTCGGGCTCGGTGGAGCGGACGGTGCACTCGATGGCCCCCTCGATGTCGCAACTGATGTCACCAATGACCCGCAGGCGGGGTTTGCCTGCCCTGTACAGTTGCTTGAGATACGCTTTGGTGACAAGCCTGGGGTATTTGGCCTCCCAGTAGATGCAGTTCACGATCAGGGTCAGGTGGGGTACATAGCTCTCGAACTTGCCCCTGTATTTCTCAGGATGATCGTAATAATCCTGCAAATTGAAACGCGCTCCAGGAGCAATGGGCTCCACCGTGTGCTCTTCTTTGAACACCACCTTGTAGATAACGTTCGTGGCATAGTCTGAGCCCTGGGCCAGAGAAGCAACGTCTTTGGGCTCTATTTCCTCAATGGGTAACAGGTCGAGGATTTCCCAGACCCCGCGGGCGACGTTCCCGTACCCGGTCACACCGCAGATCAAAGGGGTCACTGCCTGGGGAAGGCCCTGGGTTTTGATGGTCTTGCCCAGCCTGGAAATGGCTTCTTTCACCTCCGCCAGGTCTTTGTACTCGTAAGTGTGGCGAAGCTGGCTGAAGGGGTTGGCAATCCCCTCCCAATCCAGGCGTTTCCCCAGAGCCCAGAGGGTCTCGCTCATCCCGGCGATGCCGGCGTGCCGCCCGAAGAAGATCAGACGGCGGCCTTTCTCATCGGTCACTTTTTCGTAATCAATGAGATTACATCCCAGCTCCAGTATCCTCTTGAGCATGGGCATGTTGTAGGGTTGGCCCTTGATGACGTGGGCGAAAAAGACATAGGTCTTTCCCGGCTCGAAGAAGTCGGGCGGGATCTCTTTCACGGCAAAGATGATGGGGCAGGAAGACAAGTCCTCCTGTACGATAGCGCCCGCCTGGGTGAACTCTTCTTCTGAGAAGGACCTGATGGGAGAAGGTTGCACCCAGACTTCTATCCCATGCTCCTCCTTGAGTTTCCGAGCATCTTCAGGGGTTAGCGGAACGCGGCGCTCCCAGCGGCTTTTGTCCTCCCGTCGAATTCCAATACGCTTTTTCATGTCCTGTCCTCCTTGACCTCATTAGCGGATGGTGAATAGCGAAAATAGGTTCAAACTGCGCCTTTCGGGCCTTCGACCGGCCGTCCGCCTGCGTGGACAGGATCGCGTCCAAGCCCGGTGAACGCCTGGCTGCCGGTCAATTGCCGGACGTGGCTCAATTAGTCAGCGTCTCTGCTTCTAATTCCAGGGCTGGAGACCAGCGGTAGGTCAACTTGTAACTGCGGGCGATCATCAGCGTTTCTGTAGCCCGGACGCCCGGCACCAGGTGTATCTGCTGCGTGACCAGATGGGTAAGGTGAGGCAGGTCCCGACAAAAGACCTCAATCACTAAATCAAAGCGGCCCAGAGTCATGACCAGGTAGCTTACTTCGGGGAGGGCCGCAATTGCCCGGGCTACCTGTTCCACTGTGCCGGGCTCGACCGAGACGCCGATGAGGGCTGGAGCCTGGAAGCCGAGGGCGTAGGGGTCCACGATCCCCACCGTGCGGACGATTCCCTCCTCGACAAGGTTTTGGTAGCGGCTGCGGATAGTCGTTTCGGATACGCCGGCCTGCCTGGCGATCCGGGTGAAAGGAGTCCGTCCATCTTCTTGCAAAGTCTGGAGGATAAGTTTATCCAATTCGTCCATGGTCTTCCCGGAGCCTGAATCCCTGGTTGGGGTATCAACGTGCACAACCAATTTTAGCACAATAATCAGCTTTTTGCAAGCATTATACCTTGTTTTTTAAACTAAAACCTGCCATTTGGGTTCGATCTGCGTTGTCCTTGCTGATAGCGACGGTTTCTGAAACTGCAAGGACCTTGACCCCGCTCAGAGCCTATCTGGAAACCGATTGGGCGAGGACATTGCTTTCGCTTGGCCAAAAGACTTTTCAGATAGGCTGAGTCCAAACTAATGCCGTAGGAGGTTGTATGGAAAGAAGACCTTATCGCAGTATCCCCCTGTGGGAGGATGTAGACGAGGAGCAGTGGAACGACTGGCATTGGCAACTCGCCAATCGAATCACCACTGTCGAGGAATTGAGTCAGGTGATCAACCTGACCGATGCCGAGAAAGAGGTCATTGAAAAGTCACTGAACACCCTGCGGATGGCCATTACCCCTTACTACGCCAGCCTGATGCATCCCACCGACCCGACCTGCCCCATTCGGATGCGGGCTGTGCCCACCATCCTCGAGACACACATCAGCCCGGAGGATATGGTGGACCCTCTGCACGAGGACGTGGATTCGCCCGTGCCTGGGGTCACCCACCGCTACCCCGACCGGGTGCTGTTCCTGGTCACGGACCAGTGCTCCATGTATTGCCGCCATTGCACCCGGCGACGGTGGGCTGGAGAGACGGACAGACCGCGCTCGCAGGCCGAGATTGACGAGATGATCGCCTACGTGCGCCAGACCCGGGGCGTGCGCGACGTTCTCCTGAGCGGCGGTGATCCCCTGACCCTATCAACCGAGCGGCTGGAATACATCGTGGCCAAGCTGCATGAGATCCCCCACGTGGAGATCGTCCGTTACGGCACAGCCATCCCGGTAGTCATGCCCCAGCGGGTCACCGATGAGCTGGTGAACATGATGAAAAAGTACCAGCCGGTCTGGCTCAATACCCACTTCAACCACCCCAAGGAAATCACGGAAGAGTCCCGGCAGGCTCTGGCTAAACTGGCCGATGC
>JBBIJG010000060.1:0-5296 GCA_037446095.1 Caldilineae bacterium | reverse complement strand
GTGCTGCTGAAAGGGGTCAACGACTGCCCCTACATCATGAAGGAACTGGTCCAGCGGTTAGTACAAAACCGCGTCCGCCCCTATTATCTCTATCAGTGCGATCTGTCACGGGGAATCGCCCATTTCCGGACTTCGATCAGTAAGGGAATAGAGATCATCGAGCATCTGCGGGGCCATACCTCCGGCTTTGCCGTGCCTCAGTTCATTGTGGATGTTCCTGGAGGCGGCGGAAAAACCCCGGTCGGCCCTTGCTACATGCTCAGCCGAAACGAGCGCACGGTGATCTTTAGGAACTACGAAGGGGTGATTGCCAAGTATGTCGAACCGGAGGATGCCCGTTTCGGCGGCTGCCCGGAAAAGTGCCGGATCTGTGAGGAGCGGAGGCAACGGGGCCTCGATCGACCCAAAGTGGGCCTTGAAAGCCTCTTCAGCGGCGAAACAGCCAGCCTGGAGCCGGCGCACCTCGCCCGGCGTGAAAGGATTCCCCATCCAGGTGGCTCGCACCACGACGGCTGAACTTGACAATAAATTCAAGACGTGGTATACTATTCAATGAGATGACATAATCAAAGGTGCCTTTCCAGAAAGGAGGCACGCGGTGAGTCTAAAAAGATTGACAACCTGGCTCCTTCTTGTGGTCATGCTGATTTTGAATGCCGGCCTCGTCCAGGGGGCACCGCCCGCTCAGGGGGGCGGGAAAGTGCACATCGTGCAGTGGGGCGATACCGTATATTCCCTGGCGCGACGCTATGGTACCACGGTGGCAGCCATTGTCCAGGCCAACAACCTGGCTAACCCCAATTTTATCTACGCCGGCCAGAGGTTGATCATCCCCGCAGGGGGGCCCGCCTCTCCCTCGACCACACCCGGCACCACGACCTATTACACCGTGCAAAGGGGCGATACGCTGTATTCTATTGCCTACCGCTATGGGACGACCGTCAGCGCCATCGTAGCCGCCAATCGCATCTATAACCCTTCTTTCATCTACGCGGGCCAAAGGCTGATCATTCCGGTGGGGCAATGGGCTGTTTCACCTCCGCCAGCGATGACTTGTTACATTGTCCGAAAGGGTGACACCCTGGTCTCTATCGCTCTGCGCCATGGCACGACCGTCTCCGCCATCGCTCTGGCCAACAACTTGGCCAATCCATCTTTCATCTGGCCGGGGCAATGCCTGGTCATCCCTGGCATAGCCGCCGCTCCGATACGCCTCACTCCTATTCCCAGGCCGACGGCAGCGACTCCTACCGCCGCGCCCCCTCTTGTTCCTACAATGGTGGCCACCCCCACACCGTTGGCCTCCCCTGTCCCTCTCCAGTGGGTTGGCTACGTTCTCACTACTACCACGAAATACGTGGCCTTCGGCGAGGTGTTGCGGGTCTCGGTCATCGGCCGGAAGGACCTGCCGGTGACGGTCTCTACGGAAACCTGGAGCACCAAAGGGCTTACCGGAAGCAAGCCGGAATACGGCGAGTATGCCTGTGAGTTTGCCCCTCTGGGTGTAGGAACTTTTCGCATCACACCGGAGGGTTTGGGGGTCCATCTGGATGTCGAACTCGACGGGAACGGTGAGACTTATGTGGAGTTCAGCCAGCGCCCAGGTGGAAAGCCGCCCTCTGGTGAAGGTGAGGCCCCAGTGGTGCCGTCGCCTGCTCCGCCTGGGCCGGGCCCCAAGCCGTTACGCATGAACTCCCCCGAATATGGGATGCAGGCTTTCCTCTGGTGGCGGCCTGAAACGGCTCACCGGGACCTGGGGCTGATCCGGGATGCCGGTTTCACCTGGGTCAAGCAGAGCTTCGCCTGGCGAGACATCGAGGGGGCAGGCAAAGGTCATTTCGATTGGAGCCGCGCCGACCGCGTCGTCCAGCAGGTGAACGAGTTTGGCCTCGATTTGATCGCCCGCGTGGACCGCCAGCCCCAATGGGCGGGTGGAGGCTACCCTCAGAACGGCCCTCCCAACAACTATCAAGACTATGCCGATTTCCTCTATGCCATGGCCAGCCGCTACAAAGGCCGCATCCGGGCTTATCAGATTTGGAACGAGCCCAACCTGAACATCGCTGGCCGCAGTGAATGGGGTGGCCGCCCGCCCAATCCAGCCGAATACACCGCTCTGCTGAAGGTGGCCTACCAGGCCATCAAGAGCGCCGACCCCAACGCCATGGTCATCAGCGCCGGCCTCTCGCCCACCAGCCGCTGGGACGACCAGGCCATGCCCGACACCGAGTTTTTGAAGAGGATGTATGCCGCCGGCGCCAAGCCGTATTTTGACGTCTTGGGCGCCCACGGGGCCGGCTACAAAGTGCCGCCGGAGACCGACCCGGCAGTGGTGGCCAGAGACCCGGCCCTCAACAACAATGACCCCAGCCCGGAGGAACGCAAACGTATCTACTGCTTCCGCCATGTGGAAGACCTGCGGCGGATCATGGTCGAAAACGGCGATGGGGATAAGCAGATCGCCCTGCTGGAATTCGGCTGGACCAGCGACCCGATTCATCCTGAGTATGCCTGGTTCCGCGTCACCGAAGAGCAGAAGGGAGACTACCTGGTGCGGGCTTACCGGTATGCCAAGCAACACTGGTCGCCCTGGATTGGGGTGATGAGCCTCATTTACATGCCCGATCCCGACTGGACGCCGGACAAGGAGGAATACTGGTGGGCGGTCATCGAGCCCGCTTACCCCGATCTTAGACTCCGCCCGGCTTATGTGGCCCTGAAAAACATGGCCAAGTAGCAAGATGCTCGCCAAGGCCATCTCGCGAGGCGGCTCCCACACCCACAATGGGCGAAGGTGTCCTCACCGAGCCTCTCACCTCGGTCAGGAGACCTTCGGCGATCAAGGATATGGGGCGTGAGAGCCCGGGGGTAGGCAAAGGCATTGCCTTTGCCTACCCCCCCTTTTTTTACCCCCTCGCGAGGACAGTAACCGAGCGGGAACGTTAGCCCATAGCTTGCTTTCCTGGGGGAGAGGTGTTATAATTGTAAAAACGATGCGTGGGGAGGTTGAGATAATGAACAGAGCAAATTACATAACGCTGATTAGAATCAGTCTGGTTCCTCTCACCCTGGTGATCCTGTTCGCCGATTGGTCTCATCACGAGCTTATTGCTGCTGGCCTCGTTTTGCTCGCCTGGTTCACTGACTTTCTAGATGGGATTCTGGCCCGGCATACCCACTCGGTTTCCAGATTGGGCATCTACCTCGATAGCGCGGCCGACAAGATTTTTGTGCTTTGCATCCTATTCGCTCTGGCTCAACTGACCCTCTTGCCCTTCTGGCTTCCCTGCACGGTTTTGATCAGGGATTTGCTCATCAGTGCACTCCGTAGCCTAGCTTCGGCAGAGGGGATCATCCTTGCTGCGCGGTGGTGGGGTAAGATCAAGACGACGCTCACATTTCCATCTATTGCGGCTCTCGTTGTCCAACTGCCGGGAGCTTATCCACTGTTACTCGTCGCTACCTTCGTTTCTGTAGCTTCAGGTCTGCTCTATCTCTATGATAGCCGACACCTGCTGGTTAAGGCGTGGAGAGGTAACACTGCCGGAGTACAGGAGATGTCAAAATGCTGAAACCCACTGTCGGATTCATCGGCCTGGGAATTATGGGCAAGCCCATGGCCAGGCATCTGCTCCAAGCCGGGTATCCTCTGGTGGTGCACAATCGGAGCCGTGCTGCCGTCAAGGAGTTGGTGGCCGAGGGCGCTCAGGAAGCCTACTCGTGCAGAGAGGTTGCCGAGCGCAGTGACATCATCATCTCGATGGTGCCTGACTCACCCGATGTCGAGGCCGTGGCCCTGGGACCCGATGGTCTCATCGAGGGGGTCCGAGAGGGACAGATTTACATTGACATGAGCACCATCGCGCCAGGCGTGGCCATCAAGGTGGCTGAAGAGCTGGGCAAGAAAGGTGTCCGCTGCCTGGATGCCCCCGTCAGCGGCGGGGAGATAGGGGCCCTCAATGCCACGCTGTCCATCATGGTCGGTGGCGACGAGGCAACCTTCAATGAGGTGATGCCCATCTTTGAGCAGCTAGGCAAGACTATCACCCTTTGTGGCCCTAACGGCGCCGGCCAGATTGTGAAAGCCTGCAATCAGATTCAGGTCGCTCTCAACTTTGTAGGCATGGCCGAGGCGCTGGTATTGGGGGCCAAAGCTGGCGTGGACCCGGCGATCATCATCAAGGTGCTGAGCAGTGGCTACGCCCAGACCCGGGTGATGGATGTGCGCGGGCCGCGTGTCATCAGGGGCGACTTTCAGCCCGGCTTCAAGAGCAAACTCCACTACAAAGACCTGAACATTGCTATGAAAACCGGCAACGAGTACCATGTGCCCTTGCCGGCGACAGCTATAGCGCACGAGCTGTTCAATGCGATGATCGCCGCCGGTCGGGGTGAACTGGACCACTCTGCCATCATCACTGTGTTGGAAGACCTGGCCGGCGTTCAGGCGCGAACGAAAGAGTTGTGAACTCCCTTTGGCCACGCAGTCACGGATGCTGAATCCAGCCCCGAAGGGGGCTTTGCCTTCTGCGCTGAGATACGGTATAATAAATCAAATCTAAGAGATGGAGGGAGACAAATGGAGATTATCGCCGGTCTTTTCTCAACCTTTGGAGCGTTGCTCATCTTCCTGCTGATCATCTTGGGCTCAGCTATCAAGATCGTTCAGGAATATGAGCGGGGCGTCATCTTCCGCCTGGGGCGTTTGCAAGGGGCCAAGGGACCGGGCCTTTTCCTCATCATCCCCATCATTGACCGCATGGTCAAAGTGGACCTGCGTGTGGTCACTCTGGACATCCCTGCCCAAGAGGCGATCACCAAGGACAACGTGACGGTCAAAGTCAACGCCGTGGCTTACTTCCGGGTGATTGACCCTTGCGATGCCATCGTCCAGGTGGAGGACTATCGCCGGGCGACATGGCAGATCTCCCAGACCAGCCTGCGTAGCGTGCTGGGCCAATCGGACCTGGATGAGTTGCTCATCCACCGGGATCAGATCAACCAGAAGCTTCAGCGGATTATTGATGAGGCGACGGAGCCGTGGGGGATCAATGTCAGCATCGTCGAGGTCAAAGATGTGGAATTGCCCGACACCATGAAGCGGGCTATGGCTCGCCAGGCCGAAGCCGAACGTGAGAAACGCGCCAAGATCATTCACGCTGAGGGCGAGTATCAGGCCGCACGACAGTTGGCTGAGGCGGCGGCGACGATTGCCAAGGAACCCACTGCTATCCAACTCCGCTATTTGCAGACTCTGACCGAAATCGCGGTGGAGAAAAACTCGACCATCATCTTC
>JBBIJG010000059.1:247-9604 GCA_037446095.1 Caldilineae bacterium | reverse complement strand
CCGTTATTGATGATGTGCGGGATGGTGGCCCACGTCTTGACGTTGTTGAGGCAGGTAGGGCGGCCCCACAGCCCGCGCTCGGTGGCGTGGATGTGCTTGGGGCGCGGTTCGCCGACCTTGCCCTCGAGGGATTGCATCAACGCGCTGGACTCCCCGCAGACGAAGGCCCCCGCGCCGCGCATGATCTGCACGTCAAAGTCAAAGCCGGAGTTCAGGATGTTTTCGCCCAGCAGGCCGTACTCACGCGCTTGGTCAATGGCAATGTGGAGGTTCCTCACGGCCAGGGGATACTCATCGCGCACGTAGATGTAGCCCTGGTGCGCGCCGACGGCATAGGCGCCAATGGTCAACCCTTCCAGCACGCTGTGTGGGTCGGCCTCCATGATGCTGCGGTCCATGAAGGCGCCGGGGTCACCCTCGTCGCCGTTGACCACCACGTACTTGATGTCGCCTTCGGCCATACGGGTCGCCTCCCACTTGCGTCCAGTGGGAAAGCCGGCTCCGCCGCGCCCGCGCAGGCCAGAGGCCTTTACGTCGCGGATAATCTCTTCAGGCGTCATGGCCAGCAGGGCGTGGGCCAGGGCCTCGTAGCCGCCAAAAGCGATGTACTCTTCGATGCGGTTCGGATTGATCCGTCCACAGTTGCGCAAGACAAGGCGCTCCTGTTTGGCGTAGAAAGGGATTTTCTCAAAGATCGGGATGATCTCTTGGGTGGTGGGGTCCTTGTAGCACAGCCGCTCGACGACCCGTCCTTTGACCAGTGTCTCTTCGACGATTTCGGAGACATCGGCCGGCTGCACACGGACGTAAAAGATGCCGCCGGGGTAAATGTCCATGACCGGTCCCATGGCACAGAAACCCCGACAGCCGCCGATCACCATCTGTACCTCGTCTTCCAGTCCCCGTCGCTGGAGCTCGGCGGACATCGCCTCGCGGACGCCGGCTGAGCCAGACGCCAGGCAGCCGGTGCTGTTACATATCAATACGGTGGCTCTTGGTTTGGTTATCATCGGTTGTCCCCTCCTACCCTTCGGCGGAGCTCAGGGCAGGGCTCGTTGCCACGACCCATTCCTGGATCACTTGTCCGTTCACCAGGTGCTTCTCAACCAGTTCGGGCACTTTATCGGCTGTGAGGTGGCCGTACATCACAGGGGGTGCATTGGCCCGGTGGACGGTCACCAGCGGTTCGTAATCGCACCGGCCGATGCAACCGGTGATGGTCAGGTGGGCCTCGATGCCCCGCCGAGCCAACTCATCGGAGAGGGCACGGAGGGTCTCGCGGGCGCCAGCTGCGATGCCACATGTCCCCATCCCCACGACGAGGGTCGTGCCTACGTCGTAGCGTTGCATGACCTCATCGCGCAGTTCTGCGCGCAGCTTATGCAAGTCTTCCAGGCTGGTTATCCTTGGCATGTTCATTCCTCCTCTTCCTTTGCGCCACTTCCTTTGCCCAGCTTCTCGATCAGTTTGCTGGCGGCCGCACCCGACATCTTGCCGTGAACCTCCTCATTGACCAGCATGACGGGTGCTAGGGCGCAGGCGCCGAGGCAACGCACCGCTTCTATCGAGAACTTGCCATCGGCTGTGGTCTGGCCCGCTTTGATGTTCAGGTCACGCTCCAGTTGGTCCAGGATGCGCGGACCGCCCTGCACGTGGCAGGCTGTACCCAGACAGACCTTGATGACATAGTCACCCTTGGGCTGCAGGCTGAAGGCGGCGAAGAACGTGGCCAGACGGTATACTTCGCCCAGCGAGAGGTCCAGCCGTTGCGCGATACGGACCAGCGCCTCACGAGGGAGATAGTGGTACGTCTTTTGGACATCCTGCAAAATGGCCAGGCTGAACTGCCTGTTGGCGCCGTAACGGTCAACGATGGCATCTACCTGAGTTCTCAAGTCTGCCGAGACTCCGGAAGTCCCTGCCTCGCGCTGCTTCAAAGTGGTTTCAATAACTTCGCTCATCGCTCACCCGGCCTCCTTTCGCCGATGGACATGTCGCCCATTTTGATGAGTTTAAGCCGAGGGATACGTCTGGTCAGGCAGTACTCCCAGCAAAGGCCGCAGCCGGTACATTTGCTCTCGTCCACGTAACGGGCCTTCTTGCGCACCTTGACTTTAAAGTTGCCAACGTAACCAGAGACCTCTTCCACCTCACTGTAGGTGAGGAGATGAATGTTGGGATGCCGACCGGCATCCATCATCTTGGGCCCCAGAATTCAGGTGCTACAGTCGAGGGTGGGGAAGGTCTTATCCAGTTGGGCCATGACCCCGCCAATTGTCGGTTCCCGCTCTACCAGATAGACCTGGTAGCCCGCATCGGCGGCGGTCAGGGCGGCCTGGATGCCGGCGATGCCGCCGCCCACGACCAGCAAGGCTGGCGTGACCGGTTCCGTGCGAGCGAACAGCTCCTCCTGCAAAGCCACCCGCCGCACAGCAGCGTTGACCAACCGCTTGGCCTTGGCTGTGCCCTGTACGGGGTCCTTGACGACCCAGGAGACATGCTCGCGGATGTTGGCCATCTGGAAATAGTAGGGGTTCAGCCCCGCTTCGGCCAGGGCATTCTGGAAGGTGACCTCGTGCATACGGGGGGTGCAGGAAGCGACCACCACCCGGTTGATCCCCAGGTTGCGGATGTCTTCCTTGATCATGTTCTGGCCCGGTTCCGAGCAGGTGTACTTGTATTGACGGGCAACGGCCACGTTGGGCAAGCCCTGCGCGAACCGGACCACCTCGGACACGTTCACCGTGGCGGCGATGTTGACGCCGCACTCGCAAACGTAGACACCGATTTTGGGTTCATCCATAGTTTATGCCTCCGTAGTGATGCGTAGAGCGTAAAACGTAAAAAAAACGAGGTGTGAAAAATTACCTTCTGCTCCGGCTGGATTTTCCAGCCGGGGACTTGCCGGATTGCAAATCCGGCAGGAGCGGAGTGACATTCGCGATCAGAAATACTCAACGGTTACGACTTTGCCTTGCCCTTTCAGGGCACGCACCAGGTCGTCAATGGCAACCCGGCGCAGAGGGACGGTAGCGGCAGCATCGGCGGCCTGTTTGGGGTTCACCGCCAGGCCAACGATAAAGTGTATCCGGTCGGCTGTGAGCAGTATCTGGGCCAGGCGCGTGGCGCCGTCCGTCTGCCGGGGCAAGTCTTGTACCCGCTTGGCCCTTGCCAGTTGTTCCCGTGCTTTGCCCAGCGTCACCAACCCCTCTGTAACCAGGTCCACCCCCTCCAGGCGCGAGGTGGGCGGCACCTCGGCCCAGCCGTCCTCGGGCCGGGGCTCCAGTTCCAGTTCGGCTCCCAGCAGTCGGGCCGCAATCTCGGCCGTGGTGTCACCACAGATAATGCGCATCCCTGGCTCGGCCATCAACTTTTCCAGGGCCATCTGGTCCAGCGACGGGTCGGCCGGCGGGCCGCTCCACACCGTCGCCGAGCGCAGGGGGCGGACGTGCATGGCAATGACCGTCACGTCCTGCTGGGGCTCGCCCCCGGCCAGCCGATGGTAGGTGCGGATCAACGCACCAAGCAGTTGCTCCGCATCACAGCCGGTCTCCGTCCATCGCCGGATGGAGACAGCGACATCCTGCCAGCGCCAGGACCCCCTCCCCGGCCCTCCCCCTACGAGGGGGAGGGAGCGGGGGCGAATGTACCCTTCACTGACCATGGCAATATGGTCGCCATCCTGGACGGTGAAACTGCACTCTCGGACTAAATGCCCTTGGGACTCTTCCTCTACCACAGGCAGCAGGACCAGCCGGCCAGCGCGGGCCATAAACAGGGGCGGGGCATCACATTCAACCAGGTGAGCTCGCAGACTTGGGGCCTCGACCTGGAGAAAGGCACATACTCCCCATTGGGCAGGGTGGCGAGCAGGACTTCCACCACCCGCTCAAGGGGTGTCCCCTGCCCCAGCAAAGAGGTCGCCTGGTCTGCGAGAGAGACCGCCTTCACCCTCCCTCTCCTATCGTCCTGTGGACCGCTGACGAGGACAGCGAAAAACCGGTCTTCGGTTTGCAAGGTTCTCACGGCGTCGCCGCATGCCTTCTCACCTGCTCCGATAAGGCTCTGACACGCGGTCTCAATCCACAGCCTCAAACCCCACCCCTCACTGAACAGATCCCTTCCACCCACACGGTCCGGCCTTCCTCGCCGGCCAGGGCCAGGCTAAGTTCGGCAACAGTCGCCTCTGCCATCTTGAGCGTCGTGCGTGCAGCCATGTCCTTCAGCCGGTGCGCATCGCTGCCAGCCATCAGGCTGTACCGTTCCAACTGCGGGAAACGGTCCCGGGCTTCCTTCAAGCTGACGAGGTGGGAAATCTCGACCCCTGCGAACTCCAGATCGGGCGGTATAAAGCCCAGGTTGGCGATGATGCTGTAGGCGGGTCGGTCCACATGAGCAGGGATACACAGGCCATTCAGCTCACGGACCTGCTGGGCGACCTCTTCCACCGAAAAGGAGGTCGAGGTCAGAAGCAACCGGTCATTGTAACCCATCGCATCCCCTTCCGCGTTGAGCACCACCTGGACTCCGAACACGTCCTCCTTGTTCTTCAGAGGGGGAAGGTGGGCATAGACTTCTTCCTGCCAGTGGGTCACCTGCTCCAGGGTATCGAACAGGCAGAGCAGGTGCACTTCCTCTCGCGTCTGCACCTCCATCCCCGGCAAGACGATGACGCCCGTCCCCTCGGCTGCAGCGAGCATCGCGGCTGCATTTTCCGCCGAGTTGTGGTCGGTGACAGCGATCAATCCCAGACCCAACTGCCGGGCTTGCTCCAGGATGAACTCCGGCAACATCTCGATCTCAGCACAGGCCGAGAGTACAGTGTGAATGTGCAAGTCGGCGAGAAAGAAGCGCAACACGACATTTCCTCTGATGGATTACCTCAGCCTTGCTTCCCCTTCGGTGATGAACTCCTCCAGCCATTGGCGCACTGCCGGGTGCGTCAGCGGTATGTCCTCCAACCCGGCGCGTATATCGGCCGTGTGGAAAGCGAACTCTCGCCCGTCCACCCGATGGACATAGTGCACGTCACACGACTCCGATAGAATGATGGCCAACAACGTCCCCGTGATGTCGCCCAGGGGAGCCCGGTCTATGTGACTGTGCTGGAAAGTCGCCTGCAGCGTGGTGCCTTTCTCCGACTGCGACGTGATGGTCAGACTCCCGCTGCACCGCTCCGCCGCAGCCTTGAAGAGAGGGATGCCTAGGCCCACGTGGCGCGTGCTGCGCGTGGTGAAGAAAGGGTCGGAGGCGCGGACCAGTTGCTCCTCACTCATCCCCTGACCGTTATCCCGGATAGTGATAGTCAGCCGATCTGCGGCCAGGTCTTCCTCAATGGTCACCTCGATAAGGGTGGCCCCCGCTTCCAGCGAATTTTCCATAGCGTCCAGGATGTGCAGACTCAGTTCGCGCATTTGGTGTGTTTTGCGAAACGTAAAGCGTGAAACGTGAAGCGTGATGAGGTGGAAGTCACTGGTCCACCCCCTTGATGCCTAGCGCAGACAGTTTGCCGACCACGGTGAATGTTGTCAGAGGAGTTGTCAGGATAGGAATACCCTGCTCCTCGGCCTTTTCCAAGGTCGCAGGATCGGGGGCCATTCCTTCGGTGATGATGATGCCGGCCAGGTTCAGTAGACTGGCTACGGCCACGATGTTGGGATGGCCTTGCAAGGTGACCCAGACGTTGCCCGCCTGCGCTTTGGCCATCACACAACTCAGCAGATCGGCGGCGTAACCACCTGTAACCTCCATCCTCAGTTTCCTGGCCGCCGTGCGCACTTCCAACGAGAGTTGGCAGCAGAGTTCTTCCAGTGTCACTTTTCACCCCTTCTCCTGTCCAGATAGATCACCACTTCCAGAGATGTCCACTTGCCCCCCGGAGACTCCAGCCGCATTTCGTCTGCGCACTTCTGGATATTGGTCAAGCCCATGCCAGCTCCAAAGCCCAACTCCCGGATCCACTCGGGGGCAGTAGAAAAGCCGGGCTGCATGGCCTGTTCAGTGTCTGGGATGCCCGGCCCCGTGTCCACCGCTCGAATGCTGATCTGCCAGGGCTGGATCTCGGCCACGAGCTCTCCCCCTTCATTGGTGTGGATGATGATGTTCATCTCTGCCTCGTAGGCGGCAATGGCCGCCCGGCGGACAATCTGCGGCGAAGCTCCCAGACGGCTCAGAGCGCGCTTGATTTTGCTGGAAGCTTCCCCGGCGTGGTCAAAATCGCGCGCCATCACGTCGTAACGCAGGATGAGGCTGGTACGGTCGGAAACAATGTCCTCAAAAATATGACTGACCCGATAGTGGCGTATCTCTTCCTCGTGATACTCAACCTCCAACTTTTTTAGCAAACCTTGTATGATATCGCCTCGGGTAATGATGCCCGCCAGCTTTCCCTTATTGTCAACCACGGGGAAGCGACCATAGCCATACCTGGCGAAGTAGTCAACGGCTATGCCAACAGGTTCATCGGCGCGGAGGGTCACGGGGTTGGGGGTCATCTTCTCCCCCACCGTGGCCCCCATCTCTCCTGCCGCCAGGGCCTTGATCAAATCCTCGACGCTGATGATGCCCACCAATTCGCCGTTCTGCATCACCGGAGCTCCGGAGATGCGATGCTCCCGCAAAGCCTCCCTCAGTTCAGCCATAGAGGTTCGAGGGGTGACCGTGATCACGTTCCTGGTCATCACTTCCCCGATCTTTAACTCATACACGAGTTCCTGAACTCGGGTAATCTCTGGCATTTCAAGGACCACTTCGTAGTGACGGCTTCAGTCGTCCTGACCTATACGCGGCTGAAGTCGTTTAAGATCATTCTACTTTGCCAGCCCTATACGGCAAGATATATCGCAGCCTCTCAAGCCTGCCTGATACAGGCGACCGCACGCCTCGAACATGGTGTAGGGGGTGGTCGCCAGAGGGATACCCTTTTCTTTGGCCAGGGCGACCGTTTCCGGCGGAGGATGCTTACCGCGCACAAAAATAATGGCTGCGATGTCAGCCATCTCCCCCGTACGCACGACCTGGGGGTTGCATAAGCCGGTTAGCAACACGGAGCCGGGCTCGGCGAAAGCCAGGACATCGCTCATCAGATCAGCCGCGCCAGCGCATGGGATCTCCATATCGAGATCGGCGTCAAAGAGCAAGGTTCCTTCTACCATCGAGACAATTGCACCCAGTTTCATGCCTTCTTACATCCAAGATTATCGGAAAGCGCCGGTAGTGCTTTAACCGTTCTGGAAGCGCCTGAAGTCGCCACTACGAACGCTACTTCTCCATCGCCTGCCAGACCAGTTCGGTGACATCGAGGACCCGGATGCGAGTCTTGGTTTTGCGCGCCGCCTGCAGCAGTGTGCGCTTGCACTGCTGGCAGGAGGAGATGATGGCCTCGGCCCCGGTGGCTACCGCTTGTGCCAGGCGACGCTCGGCAATGTGCTCCACGACGTCGGCCTCCATCATGGCCACGTCACCACCGCCGCCACAGCACAGGGCCTCTTCGCGGTTGTCGGGCATCTCGCGCAACGTCATGCCGGGGATGCTGCGGATGATGGAGCGAGGCGGCTCGTAAACCCCGTTCTTGCGGCCCAGGTCGCAGGGGTCGTGATAAGTAACCACCCAGGGCAGTTCTGCCATCTTGATCCGACCTTCCTCGATAAGACGGGCCAGGTACTCGCTGGCGTGCAACACCTCGAAGCCAAAGTCACCGTTCCCATTCCTATATTCGGGGTAGAGGTGACGCCAGGTGTGATAACAGGAGGCACAGGTAGCAACCAGGGCTTGGGGTGCCCAGGCCTGTACCTGTTCAATATTGTGCCGGGCCAGTTCAGCTACCTGCTCCTTCATCCCTGCTCCGTAAAGAGGATAGCCGCAACACCACTCCTCACCGCCCATGGTGGTATAGGTCACCCCCGCTTGTTCCAGAACCTGGACGAAGGATTGGGGGATGCTGTAGGCCATAGGGTAAAAGGACGACACACAGCC
This sequence comes from Caldilineae bacterium, assembly GCA_037446095.1. GTDB lineage: Bacteria > Chloroflexota > Anaerolineae > E26-bin7 > E26-bin7 > E26-bin7. The sequence continues at coordinate 1,630 of JBBIJG010000059.1, read as the reverse complement.
GGTGAAAAGCAACACTTCCGCCTGGCCTTGGCGGGTATCCTGGAGTTGTTCGGGGACCGGCTCCAGGTTTTGGGCCCAGATCAGGCGCGACCGGTTGTCCTCGTTCAGGATATTGTAGGTGGTGCTGACGGCCTCCCGCAGTTGCAGGAGAGCCGGAGGCACGGTATAGCCCTGGGCTACCGCCCACTCGCGCAGCTTGCGCATCGTCTCGCTGGTGATGATCCCACGCGGGCAACGGACCGTGCAGGCGTAGCACTGGGTACACAGCCAGAAGGTGCGGCTGTCCATTACCTGATCGCGCAATCCCAGGCGCATCATTTCCCACAACTGCCTCGGCGTGTAATCCATCAACTCGGCAGCCGGGCAGTAGGTGCTACAGGTGCCACACTGGATACAGGTTGACAACTTTCGCCAGTCGGGTTCGACCTGCTCTATGAAGCGAAAATCGCGCTGTTCCTCGGTCAAAAGGGGGGGAAGTTTAACAGTCATTAAAGCGACCTCCTTACGTGGCGCGTAATGCGTAAGGCGTGAGAAGTAGACAAGGCGGATTGCTCACATTTCACGCTTTACGTATCAGGAGCCCAGCTCAAGAACCGCCGAACAGTCCTCAGAAGCACCTCTGGCTGGATTGGCTTGGAAATCCAGGCGTCAATAGGGATCCGCTCGGCGTCAGGAAACTCGCTGGCATATGGGCTGGTACCGATGGACGAGATCATGATAACGGGCACGCCCCTCAAATCAGGATCGGTCTCTATTTCCTTGCTCACGTCCACCCCTTCCAGAGTGGTAGACATCATGACATCCAGCAACACCAGATCCGGCTTTTCCTGGCGCATACTCTTTAGCGCCTGAGCACCGTTGGTTGCTTCAAGAACCTGATAGCCCTCGGCCTCCAGAATGGTACGACAAACCCATACAAAGTCAGGGTCGTCGTCCACGACCAGGATTTTGCTCATTTTTCCCCTCCTCAATACTCCCTGCTTGTAGGGAGTCCATTTCCTGAGCTTCCAATTGCCTTCTCCCTTCATTAGAAATACCTTAGAAATGTCCATCTTGCGGTCCTATCGGACTCGTATGGTGACTACTACACGGGCACATCCACCATCACCGTGGTTCCCTGACCCGGTTCGGAGCAAGGTGCCATCCAGGAGATGGGCCCGCTCGTGCATGCCGATGAGGCCTAACTTGCCCATAGTAGCCAGGTCGCCCGTCCTGTCCGGCAACTCGAACCCCCGACCATTGTCCTCCACTCTTATCCTGACCCTGTCCTTGTCAAACTCAACTACCGTCACAACTTGCGAGGCCTGCGAATGTTTCCTGACGTTGTTAAGCGCCTCCTGAACGATACGGAACAGCGCCAGTTCTGCTTCGGGTGACAGGCGT
>JBBIJG010000059.1:0-235 GCA_037446095.1 Caldilineae bacterium | reverse complement strand
CCATACACCTTCAACTCGGTCTTTATCCCGTCCTCTTCCGCCAGGTTGGTCGTCAGCCATTCCAGCGCGGGCAGCAGGCCCAAATCGTCCAGTACAGACGGCCGCAGGTCCCGGCTGAAACGGCGTACGCCTCGCAAGATGCTATCAATCAGTTCCTGGAACTCTTCCAGGCGTTCTATCACGGTTTCAGACCTGACAGGTTTCCCCAAACCTGTCAGGTCTTGACAGGAAGTAG
>JBBIJG010000058.1:0-9621 GCA_037446095.1 Caldilineae bacterium | reverse complement strand
GAACCGCACCGGAGTGGCGGTGGTGCCTATCCCCAAAGACCTGATCCACAGGGAGAAACTGGCTATCAAAGCCTGTCAGCAGTACGCCTTGACCGAGTTTGCCGAGAACCTGGTACTGCTGGACACCGGCCATATCAAGCTGATGACCTCCTTCTACCCCCTGGACGAGCTCAGACGTATACCGGGCCTGGAGAACGCGCGCTACGAGGACCCTTACGCCGGTGGGCGGGGGAATTCCATCCGCTACCTGGCCATGTCGCCCCGGGATAACTTTCTCCGGGTCGAGGGGGTGGACAACCTGTTCTGCGCCGGGGAGAAGGCAGGTCTGCTGGTAGGCCACACCGAGGCCATTGCCACCGGCACCCTGGCCGGCCACAACGCCGTGCGCTATGGAGCCGGCAAGCCTCTGTTAGAACTGCCCAACAGCCTGGCCGTGGGCGACATCATCGCTTACGTCAGAGAGCAGATGCAAACCGAAGAAGGGCTGATGCAAAAATACACCTTCTCCGGGGCAGTCTACTTCGAGCGGATGAAAAAACTGGGGCTCTATACCACCGACATCCATGCCATTCAGGAACGGGTGAAGAACGCTGGCCTGAGCAGTGTCTTCGCTCAGAAAGTGATCTAAAACGAGGAGGTGATGCTGTTGCCAAATGAAGTGCATTGACTTTTCCGCCAGAGCAACCAAAATCTCAAAATCTCTTGAGGGAGGAGAATAGAAAATGAAAAAGTTTCCTGCTCTAACCATTCTGACCCTGCTGGTTTTGGTGGGGGTGGTAGCCTGCGGCCCTACGCCGGCGCCCACCGCGGCGCCGACGAAAGCGCCGGCCCCGCCTACTGAGACGCCTACGGCTGCACCGGCCCCACCTACCGAAGCACCAACCGCCACGCCTGTCCCGGCCGGTCCGGCTGGCAAGGTAGTGATCGCCATCGGCGGGGATCCCTCGACCCTTGATCCGCAGTACGCCGATGACGGCAATGAGCGGGCGGTGAACGACAACATCTACGAGATGCTGCTCTTCCGTGACCCCAAGACAATGGAGATTGGCCCTGGCCTGGCCGAGTCCTGGAAGCAAGTGGACCCTACCACCTGGGAGTTCAAGCTGCGCCAGGGAGTCAAGTTCCACAACGGGGAGCCCTTCAATGCCGAGGCGGTGGTCTTTAGCGTCAAACGCATCATTGACCCGGCCTTCAAGTCAGAGCAGCTCTCCTTTGTGGCGACTCTCAAGGATGCCAAAGCGGTAGACGATTACACCGTCCAGGTCATCACCGACGGCCCTGACCCTATCTTGCCCGCTCGCCTGACCTGGATGAAGATTGTGCCACCTAAGTACACGACGGAGAATGCCAAGGACTTCCCCAACAACCCGGTAGGCACAGGTCCCTACAAGTTTGTGGAGTGGAAGAAGGGCGATCACGTCACCCTGGTGGCCAACGAGGAGTACTGGGGTGGAGCACCCAAGATCAAGGATGTCATCATCCGCCCTATCCCCGAGGAGGCCACCCGGCTGGCGGCTCTCAAGGCCGGTGAGGTGGACCTGGTGCGGGGGCTGATCCCGGAATATGTCCAGGACGTGCCCAAGTCGGCCTACATCCCAGGGCTGGAGTTCCCTTGGATCCGCATCAATGCCAACAAAGGCAAGCTGGCCGATGTGCGGGTGCGCCAGGCCCTGAACTACGCTGTGGACAAGGAGGCCCTGGCCCAGTCTCTGTATCTGGGCTATGCCATACCGGCTGATGGTCAGATCCTGACCAAAGGTCACTTCGGCTACAATCCCAACGTCAAAGCCTATCCCTATGATCCGGAAAAGGCCAAGGCTCTCCTCAAAGAAGCCGGAGCCGAAGGGCTGACCCTGGAGCTGATCGGCGAAAGCGGCCGTTGGCTGAAAGACAAGGAGCTGATCGAGGCCGTGGCCGGCCAGCTCACCGAGGTGGGGGTCAACGTCCAGGTCAAGATCGTGGAGTGGTCGGCCTGGCTGGACCTCCTATTCGCCGGCGCGGCGAAAGCCCCCGACCTCCAGTTCTCCTCTCACGACAACGTGCTCCTGGATGCCGACCGGACCCTTTCAGCCCTCTTCCACAGCAAAGGCAGCCAGGCGGCGTACTCCAACCCCGAAGTAGACAAACTGGTGGACGAGGCACGGACGGAGACCGACGTCAAGAAGCGGGAGGAAATGTACCACAAAGTGGTGCAAATCGTGCATGATGAAGCGGCTTGCATCTTCCTGCTGAACCTGGATGACGTCTACGGGCTCTCCAAGCGCCTGGAGTGGACGCCGCGCCTGGACGGCCGCATCCTGGTCAAGGAGATGACACTGACCGAGTAGCAACCCGACAAACCTCCCGCAGGTTAAAAACCTGCGGGAGGTTTCCCACACAGGGGGATGGAGATGACCAACTATCTGATTCGACGGCTTATCTGGTCGGTGGCTGTGGTGGTGGGTGTGTCGGTGGTGGTCTTCATCGTCACCCATGCTATCGGCGACCCGGTGCGGTTGATGTTGCCCCTGGAGGCAACTCAGGAGGAATATCTGGAGAAGCGCCACGCCTGGGGCTTCGATCGGCCGCTGTATGTCCAATTTGCCGACTTTGCGTTTAAGGCTGTGCAGGGCGACTTTGGCGATTCCCTATGGCAGAAGACCCCGGCTCTGGAGCTGGTCATAGAGAGGTTGCCAGCCTCCTTCCTGCTCTCTTTCGTCGCCATCTTCATCGCCATTGCCGGTTCCATCCCCCTGGGCATCCTGGCCGCCCTGAGACCTCGCTCCCTCCTGGACCGTCTGTGTGTCATGGGTTCGCTCTTGGGGGTTTGCATCCCCGTGTTCTGGCTGGGGATGATGCTCATCCTGGCGTTCGCTGTAGAGCTGGGCTGGTTCTATACCTCTGGCTACGGCACATGGAGGCATTTAGCCCTTCCTGCCATCACTCTGGCTGCCTTGCCTATGGGCCGCATCACTCAGATTGTGCGTTCCAGCATGTTGGATGAACTGCACCGCCAGTACATGATGACAGCGCGGGCCAAGGGGCTGACTGAGGGTTATATCATTGTCCGCCATGCCCTGAAGAACGCCGCCATTCCCATCGTCACCCTAGCAGCCTGGGAATTGACCCGTATGCTGGCTGGCTACACCATTGTCGTGGAGAAAGTGTTTGCCTGGCCGGGCTTCGGATTGCTGGCCATGCAGGCCATCGAGCGCCACGACCTCCCCCTCATCCAGGCCGATGTCTTTGTCGTCGCTCTGATTGTCGTGGTGTTGAATATCGCCATTGATTTCATCTACGCCGCCCTGGATCCGAGGGTGCGCTTTGAGTAGGGGGTAACAGCCATGAAGAGTTTGACCGGTGTGGCGGCTCTGCCGCGAAGGGTGGTGATTGAAGAAGAATGGTTTCTCTTCTGGCGCAACCTGTGGAAAGTGATCCGGGACCTTATTCGGGATCGGGTGGCCTTGTTGGGCGTCCTTATCATCCTCGCCGTTGTTTTCACCGCCGGAGCTGCGTCCCTTGTCGCCCCTCACGACCCGACCAAGCAGAATCTCGCCAAGCGCCTGACGCCGCCAGCCTGGGTGGCCGGAGGAGATCCGAGGTACCTGCTGGGCACCGATCAACTGGGTCGGGACATCCTCAGCCGCATCATCTATGGGGGTCGCGTGTCTCTCACCGTTGGCCTGAGCGTGGTGGCCATTGCCGGCAGCTTTGGCATCCTCATCGGCCTTATCTCCGGCTATTTCGGCGGCCGCACCGACGATATCCTCATGCGCCTGACGGACATCCAGACTGCTTTCCCTGGCCTGCTTCTGGCCTTGACCATCATTACCATGATCGGACCCAGCGTGCGCAACATCATCATCGTCCTTTCTATTAACGGCTGGATGGTTTATGCCCGCATTACCCGCGGCATTATGCTATCTTTGCGTGAGATGCCCTTCGTGGAGGCGGCACGGGTGATTGGTTGCAATCACCGGCGCATCCTCTTCCGCCACGCCCTGCCTAACCTGCTTTCACCTTTGCTCACCCTGAATACTCTGGAACTGGCCCGTATCATCTTGGCCGAGGCTTCCTTGAGCTTCCTGGGGTTAGGCGTACAGCCGCCAGCCGCCTCGTGGGGCCTGATGATCGCCGATGGACACCAGTATATCACCCGTGGCTGGTGGCTGGTAACCTTCCCGGCCTGGCCATCGCCATCACCGTCTTTGGGATCAACCTGGTGGCCAGTTGGCTGAGAACCTATGCCGACCCCACTCAGCGCTATCGGCAGCTCAGGACCGTAGAGTAAACGAATCGCGAGTCAGGAGGGGCAAGATGTTCGAGAAGATACTGGTTCCGTTGGATGGGTCAGAGTTGGCCGAGGCAATCCTGCCGGTGGTGGAGGGGCTGGCCAGTTGTCTGGGCTCAGAGGTTATCCTGGTCCAGGTAGTGCCTGTACCCCGTGGGCGTTCGGGAGCCAAATTTCGCCCCTTCTCGCCCGATCTCCCCGTGGCTGTCCCTCGCGGTCGCGAGGATGTGGAGATGGCCCGACATCCCATTTACAAGGACCAGGAGATGGCCAGTTTGAAAGCGGAGGCTGAGGCTTCCCTGCTCCGGGCCAAGAAGCGGCTGCAGGATAAGGGCCTCCGAGTGAAAGTGGAGGTTCTCTTTGGCCGGCCGGCGGAGGAGATCATCCGCTACGCCGAGGAGAAGGGTCTGAATCTCGTGGTGATGTCCACTCATGGTGAGGAGGGCATTGGCCCCTGGGCCATGGGCAGCACGGCGGAGAAGGTGCTGCGGGGAGCTAATACCCCCGTCCTTTTGGTTCGACCAGCCGAGGCGCGGGTCCGGCGGGTGGACTGGCCGAGTTTATAAGGTTTTCCTCTGCTCCCGTCGGATTGCAAATCCGGCGGTCTGGCGGCTGGATTACAAATCCAGCCGGAGAAAGAGAGGTTTTTATGTTGCGTCCAACGGGTTCTTGGGTGGCTCTCGTCACCCCTTTCACCGAAAGAGGCGAGGTGGACTTTGCCGGCTTCGAGCGTTTGATAGACTTCCAGGTCGAGCATGGCACCAGCGGGCTGCTGATCATGGGCTCCACCGGTGAGCCGACGTTGCTCACTCCCGAGGAGCGGCGAGAGATCCTTGACCGGGTGTGTGCCTACGCCAAAGGCAAGATCCCTGTCTTCGCCGGTACCACCTGCGGCAGCACCCGGGAAACCATCGAGTTAAGCCGCTACGCCGAGCAGGCGGGAGCCGATGGGCTGCTCCTCCTGGTCCCCTCCTATGCCACTCCTCCTCAAGATGGTGTCTATCTCCATTTCAGAGCTGTGGCCGAGGCAGTGAGCATCCCTATCGCCATTTACAACAACCCCTCCCGTGTTGGGGTCAACATAGACCCGGCCACCATCATCAAGTTGGCCGAGCTTTCTAACATCGTGGCCGACAAAGAGGCAATGGGCAACATCAGCCAACTGGTGGAAGTGCTCCGGGGCACCGATGGCCGGCTCCATCTCCTTTGTTGCGACTACCCCGGTTATGGGCTGATCCTTCCCACTCTGGCTCTGGGTGGACATGGCACGGCCAACATCGCCGGCAACATCATCCCCCGCGAGATGGCCGAGATGTCCAGGCCGTGGCAATCGTGGGATGATGTCAGGCGGACGAGGGAGCTCTATTTCAGATACGTGCCTTTGCTTTCGGCGCTGTACAGTCGGCCTAACCCTATCGCCGTGAAAGCCGCCCTGCAGCTGCTGGGCCTGCCCGGTGGTCCGGTACGCCACCCGCTAGTCAATATGACTCAATTGCGCCAGCTTGATCGGCTGCTGGAGGGTCTGGGGGTAAAGGCGAAGTACGGCAAAGGGCCCGCCTGAGCTCATTCTCCCTTGGGTTTTGCTTTCGGGGGGCAATGGTGTACAATCACTTTCTGACTGTCCACATCTCAAGACATGGCAGAGAGTTTTATGTCTGACCCCGGGCCAGGTTTACCCTCCCGCCGCTGGCTGATCCTGGCCGCTGTATTGATCGGCACCCTGGTGGGCACTTTTGGCAGCAGCCTGGTCAACGTGGCTCTGCCGGCCATCATGGACCACTTTGCCGTCGAAATCAGCAGTGCCTCCTGGGTGATTACAATTTACATCCTCTTAGTAGCCGTGCTGATGCCCCTGTTTGGCCACCTGGGCGATATGTACGGCTACAAGCGCATCTATATAGCCGGTCTCAGCCTGCTGTTTCTTTTTTCAGTCCTGTCGGCTGTAGCTCCCTTTTTCCTTCTTCTTGTCTTCTTCCGCGCCTTGCAGGGCATAGGGAACGCCACCACCTTGCCCTCCGTCATGGCCATCATCACCCAGGTGTTCCCCCCTCAAGAACGAGGCCGGGCCATGGGTTTCTGGGCGGCGGTTAACAGCATAGGACACGGCCTCGGACCTGTGCTGGGCGGCTTTCTCACCCAGTATTTTGGCTGGCCGGCCCTCTTCCTGTTCAATGGGGCCCTCACCCTGGTCGGTGTGCTCCTCATTTGGTGGCTGGTGCCTCTCGACTCCCAACGGGCGGCCCACCGCTTTGACCTGCCGGGGGCAGTCTCTATGACGCTGGCTGCCTTCATTTTGATGTTTAATCTCACCCAAGGGGCAAGATGGGGTTGGTGTACCCTGTTCAGTGTGGTCCTGTGGGTCGCTTTTGTAGGGTGTCTGGCAGCCTTTGTGCTGGTTGAGACCAGGGCTGGTTCACCCTTTGTTGACCTGGGCCTTTTCACCAATCGCCCCTATGCGGCCGCCACGGCCATCATCGCCGCTCAATTTTTCTGTCTTTTCGGCATGCAGTTGCTCCTGCCCATTTTCCTGGTGCGGGTGCAGGGCTACGCCAGCGGTCAGGCGGGCCTGCTCATTTTCCCCTTGTCCACCACCGCGGCGCTGGTAGCGCCTCTGGCGGGCCGTTTTGCGGACCGTTGTGGCAGCAAGTTGTCCTGTTTCCTGGGCATGGGGGTGGTCGCCCTGGCCGGAGTGGGTCTGACCCTCTGGCGAGAAACTACCCCGCCGGGGCAAATCGTGGCCAGTCTGGTGATGTTGGGCCTGGGCATGGGGCTGACCCAGTCGCCGGTGGCAGCCGCTGCCACCTTCGTGGTGGCCAAAGAGCAGTTGGGGGTGGCTCTGGGCATTTTCAACATGTTTCGCTTTATCAGTGGCAGCCTGGGGACCACCGTCTTTGGCATCGTCCTGCAAAGTGCCTCCTCACACCTGGAGGCTTTTCGCCTGGACTTTTACCTGTTGATCGCTGTTGCTGCGGTGGCGGCTCTGGTGGCCCTGGGCTTGCCTGGCCCTGTGGCCTGCCAGTCTCCACCTGCTCGGAATTAGGAGGAACTTTCAATGTCCAAAGAGCCTCATGTCGGAGGGATTCTGGACAAATATCCTTATGTGGACAAAAGCGATGTGGTGGGACGTGTGGTCTGTATTTTAGATGCCCGGTCAGAAAATCGGGGGATGGAGCTGAGCATCCACCCCTCGCGGGCCGTGCCCAAAGGCGAAATCCACGAACTGGTGGCCACCGATGACCCTCAAGCCGGCCCCGGCAAAGTGGTGGACAGGGTCGCCTACATCGGCTTCTTCGAGGTAGAAGAGGGGGGTATCATCCTGGTCAACGACCGGGTCACCGTGGGGGGACAAGAGGTCGGTCGGGTAGTGGGTTTCGACTTCACCCACGCTCCTAACCATCTGAACATCCTGATCGTAAGCGCAACGCCCCTGACGGGGCCGGAGTTGGGCCTGAAGCTGGGCGACCGGGTCGTCTTCTCGATGGGGGAAGCCTTTCTGCCCCTCCCCGGCAGCCTGGGTTCTCTCCTGCCTCGGACTTGAGTGACCCAGACGGCCACATTGACTGGTGGTAGCTCAGCGTGTCGCCTGGGTTGAAAGAGCACGGCGGATTACCGCCGCCTCCGTACCAGTTCGGCTTCGACGTCGGCCAGGGTCAGCTTCCGTGCTGCCAGCAGCACCAGCAAGTGGTAAAAGAGGTCAGCCACCTCGGCGATGAGTCGCTCATCCCTCTGCCCTTTGGCGGCCAGAATGACCTCCACTGCCTCTTCGCCGACTTTTTTGAGGATTTCATCCTCGCCTGCGTCTAGCAGTTGGACAGTGTAGGAGCCGGGCCGGGGGTGCGCCTGACGATCGAGAATGGTGGCGAACAAGGTGCTCAGGACGTTAGATTCCAATGCCTCTCCCGGAGGAGTGGGGAAAGGGGGCTGCAGCATCCGATAAAAGCAACTTCGCTCGCCGGTGTGGCAGGCGGGGCCAGCGAGGTCCACTTTGAGCAGGAGGGTGTCAGCATCGCAGTCCACCCAGATCTCGCGCACGTGCATCAAGTTGCCGGACGTGGCTCCCTTGTGCCACAGTTCCTGCCGGCGGCGGCTCCAAAAGTGGGCCTGGCCGGTCTCCTGGGTGCGCCGCAGCGCCTCCTCGTTCATCCAGGCGGCCATTAACACCTGGCCGGTGGTGGCGTCCTGCACCACCGCCGGCACCAGGCCACGATGATCGAACTTGATTTGAATTGACTCAGTTGACATCATACCCCTCAGTTAGCCTGACGGGGATACCCTGTTCCGCCAGGTAAGCTTTCACCTCACCGATGCTCAGCACCCGGTCGTGGAACAGGGAGGCAGCCAGGGCCGCATCGGCTTTGCCCTCGGTGAGAGCCTGGGCAAAGTGCTCCAGTTTCCCGGCTCCTCCGCTGGCGATGACCGGCACCGGCACCGCCTCGGCCACGGCGCGGGTCAGCGCCAGGTCATAGCCGTTGAGCGTGCCGTCAGCATCCATGCTGGTCAGCAGCACCTCTCCGGCCCCCAGTTCGACTGCCCGCACCGCCCACTCGACCGCGTCCAGCCCTGTTGGCGTGCGGCCTCCGTTGACGTAGACCTCCCAGCGAGGCGGGTTATCGGTGACCTGCTTGGCGTCTACGGCGATGATGATGCACTGGCTGCCGAAGCGTTCTGCGGCGGCGGTGAGGAGCTCCGGGTTACGGACGGCGGCCGTGTTGATGCTCACCTTGTCGGCGCCGGCCAGCAACAACTGGCGCACATCTTCGACGGTGCGCACCCCCCCGCCGACGGCGAAGGGCATAAAGACCTCGACAGCCACCCGGCGCACCATCTCCACCGTCGTGGCTCGACCTTCGGGTGAGGCCGTGATGTCGAGGAAGACCAGTTCGTCGGCTCCCTCGGCGTTGTAAAGGCGGGCGTTCTCCACTGGGTCGCCCGCATCGCGCAGGTTGACAAAGTGGACGCCTTTGACGACCCGCCCGTCTTTGACGTCCAGACAAGGGATGATCCGTTTAGCCAACATCCTCTTCCTCCCATTTCTCCACTCGCAGCGCGTCCTCCAACGCCACCTGCCCCTCGTAGAGGGCACGCCCGATGATAACGCCACTCAACCCGGCCTGATATGCCCGTCTGATGTCCTCCAGACTGGCCACCCCGCCGGAGGCGATGACGTTCAGGCCCGTTGTTTGCGCCAATTGAATCGTAGCCTCCAGGTTGAGGCCGCTGCTCATCCCGTCGCGGGCGACATCGGTGAAGATGACCCAACGCCCTCCCCGGTCGGCCCACTGCCGGGCCAGTTCCACCGCCGTGACCGAGGTGGCCTCTTTCCAGCCGTAAGTTTGCACTCTTCCCTGGCG
>JBBIJG010000057.1:268-9627 GCA_037446095.1 Caldilineae bacterium | reverse complement strand
AATCCGTTCGGCCTCTTCCAGTGGTTGCTGCCCAGTTCCCATAAGCCTGGGGCACGCTGGCGGTCGGCTGCGCGGCCAGATCCTCGACCAATCGTATCAGACGTCGATTCAAGCGAGCATCACCCAATCGGGCGAAGTTCCTGTGCAGCCCAAGATTGCATCGTCGCTCCGCTCTGCCTCCTTCCAGATTGCTAGCCATAAGTTACCACAGCCCGTACTTGACGTCGAGTTATGGGTAATGCATAGGTCCAGCTCAGGGGGGGTCCAAAAGCCTGATGCCAGGCCAGCTATCAAGGGGATCGGTCGAACGGACCACATGCATTCCTACGTCAGCAAACCTCTGGAACGCGGCATCCGCTTCAACTGTGTAGTCCATCACCCCGGGTACGACGACTGGAGAGGTGCAATCTTCCAGGAGATACACTCTCTCGGCCAGCTTTTTATCTCGGGCCAGAGCATCCTGGAGCAGATCGTCAATGGTCCACGCCACACAGTGGCTCTTAGCCTGGCCGGCGATAAGGACGGCATCGAATTGCCAGAGCTTTTCGATAAAAGCGACATTCTTCTCGGCGATTGGCTTCCCGTCTGGCCCCTTCAACACTTCCGGGCCCAGGACAGAATAATGCTCGGTCAGGGGGTTGTTGCCTTTAACCTGGAAACTCGGCTGGCTATACCGGGCGATGCTGTGGAAGAAGAGGGCTTCCTCCACAGCCGAGACCAGGGCATGGCCAATGCCACCCAACATCACATGATAGGGCCATATTGTCAGAGCGTACTTACCACCCTTTTTGAGCGTCTTGGTATAGTGTAGAAGGTGGCGCTGGGCGTACTCTGCATCAATCCCCAGACTGTCACAGAGCGCAGAGTTAAACTTCCATCGGCCCTTCTCGACATCTTCTTCTGAAATGAGGGTGAAAGGGGCCGGATGTTCGCCCCTGTCGTTGATCCAAAAGGTGGAGTGGAAAATCTGCATCGCTTGGTGCGTGTCCATCGTTGGGCAAATCTGGGTGATCACATCCAGGTTGCGGTAGATGAATTCACACAGCCGGCGATTGTCGTCCACCGCCCCTGTCCCAGACCGCCCGCCGACAAATAGCTCAAAACCGGGGATGCAAAACGCATTTTGTACGTCCACAGCTACCAGACAGATCCTGAATCGGTCGCCGGCTGCAGGCCGTATGTTATGCTGCTTCGCCCACTTCTCGGCTTCCTCGGCCCGTTCCTGGTAGGGGACTTGCCAGACTTGACCTATTTTATTCGGGTCGAAGTGAGGTGGAAGCGGAAGATCACGGCGCGGCATACTTATCACCTTCCTTTATTCTTTCACCCTCTCGATTCGGGCTCCTAAAGCTTGCAGTTTTTCTTCGATGCGCTCATAGCCCCGGTCTATCTGGCCGATGTTGCGGATGACGCTCTGACCCCTGGCGCACAGAGCGGCAATGACCAGCGCCATGCCAGCGCGGATGTCGGGGCTCTCCATCCGTTCGCCGTGCAATTGGGATGGACCCACGACAACAGCCCGGTGGGGGTCGCAGAGGATGATCTTGGCCCCCATGGAGATCAGTTTGTCCACAAAGAACAGGCGGCTCTCAAACATTTTCTCGTGGATGAGGACGGTTCCCTCGGCCTGGGTAGCTACCACCACAGCGACACTCATCATATCGGCCGGGAAGGCAGGCCAGGGGGCATCGTCAATTTTGGGGACTGCGCCATGGGCATCGGGCACGATACGTAGGGATTGCTCCTGGGGGACATAGATGTCTTGTCCCCGGACCTCGACCTTCACCCCCAGCCGCTCGAAGACCAGGCGGGTCATGCGCAGGTGCTCGGGGACGGCGTTTTTAATAAGCAGTTCGCTCCGGGTCACGGCCGCCAGGCCGATAAAGCTGCCGACTTCGATGTGGTCGGAGGCAAGCTCATACTCCCCACCGTGGAGTCTGGCCACGCCGTGGACGGTCAGAGTGTTGCTGCCAATGCCCTCAATCTGGGCCCCCAGCCTGTTCAGGAAATGGGCCAGGGCCTGCACGTGGGGCTCTGAGGCAGCGTTGCGGATGATCGTTGTACCCTCGGCCAGACAGGCAGCCATCAAAGCGTTCTCCGTCCCTGTCACGCTGGCCTCGTCCAGAAAGATGTCCTGGCCCCGCAACCGGTCCGCCCTCATATTGTAGCCACCGTCGGTGTCTATGTCAGCGCCTAGAGCCGACAGGGCCATCAAGTGGGTGTCTACTCGCCGCCGGCCGATGACATCGCCCCCGGGAGGCGGCAGCCTGACGTGACCACAGCGGGCTAACATTGGCCCGGCCAGGAGGATCGAAGCCCTGATTTCGCCGCACAAGTCAGGATCCAACTCGGTTGTCCTCACCTCCCTGGCCTGGAGTGTCCACTCGTGGTCACCGCTCTCTTCAATATCCACCCCCAGGTTGGCCAGGAGCTGAAGCATGGCCTCCACGTCCCTGATGCGCGGCACATTCCTCACCACGACTTTGGCCTCGGTCAGCAAGCTGGCTGCCAGAATGGGCAAGGCGGCGTTTTTGTTCCCGCTGGGCACTACCTCGCCCTTCAGAGTGTGTCCTCCCTCAATGATGAATTTTTCCATGCTAGTCGGAATCTCCTACCTCCTTAAGGTTCCTCTCTCCCTCCTCCCCGACATGATACACGAAGCCAGCTCGCTCAGCAATGATGTTAAGCAGGGTCTTGGTGGCCCCGCGAGGTTTGTACATCCCTGTCTCCCACTCGCTGATGGTCTGCTGGCGGGTGCCCAGCTCTTTCGACATTTCCTTTTGGGTGAGACCCATATGCCGACGCAGGGCCTTAATGGTTTCGGCATCCCACTCAATCTGAAGTTTGCTCTGGCTCATGTTCCTTCAACCCACTGACCTGACTGTGTGACGAAGCTCCGCCCCTCGACCGGGCCGGCGGGCCGAGCCCTTCAGGCTAAAGCCCGGCAAGGAGCCCCCGCCCGCTGAAGCCCGGAGGGCCCCATCGTAAACGTCAGGGCTGAGCAGCCCTGGGGCGCCGCAGCGCCCTCGACGCAGCCAGAACAGCGTGCTTCCAGCACGCTTGAGTTGACGTTCAGGCCCAAAAGCCCCTCTGTGCGTATAGAGGGACATATGCCGAATGTCCTCATCTCTAAGCTCGGCCAGCGTAGGCCAGGGCCGCTTTGACATCCTCTACGGTCAATTCCGAGTAGGCGGCAACAATCTCCTCGGGCGACAGCCCCGCATCGGTCAGGTGTATGATCAGAGAGACAGGACGTTCGGTCCCTTTGATATGGGGCTCGCCCATGCACACATTGGGGTCAATGATAATTCTGTCGTCAGTACCTTCCACCTTGCCTTAACTTCGCCTCGTTTTATGTATGGATTCTCTTTGGCTTATATTATACTCACTAAGGGTCATTTTGGCAACCTGTTTGTCGCTCGGGATTACTGGGGGTCAGGGCCCTCTGATTTGACATCAAGTCTCTCTATGGGTTATAATGTAAACGATTGGAGTGACGATGAATCTTAAAGACAGATTGAGTGACGATCTCAAACAAGCCATCCGTCAGGGGGATGAGCGACGCAAGTCCACCATCCGCCTGGTCAGGGCCGCTATCGCCAACGCTGAAATTGAGCGCGGTAAGGAATTGGGGGATGAGGAGGTGTTGGCTATCATTGCCAGCCAGGTCAAGCAGCGTCGGGAATCGGTAGCCGAATTTGCCAAGGGCGGGCGACAGGACCTGGTGGATCAAGAGGAAGAGGAATTGCGGATTCTCCTCAGCTATCTGCCTGCTCAGATGTCTCGCCAGGAGATCGAGGGCGCGGCCCGACAAGTCATAGCCGAGGTGGGTGCAACCGGCCTGGCCCAAATGGGGGAGGTGATGCGTCGGTTGATGCCCCAGTTGAAAGGCAAAGCGGACGGCAGTTTAGTCAACCAGGTGGTGAGGGAGATTCTGAGCGGGGAAGAGACCCGAGGACATTGAGCCCCTTTGAGAGAAGCCGTTGACGACATACTGAGCCCATGGGAGCGCCTCAAGCGCTCTCTTTGTTCCGGGCGGGGACGGTTAGATTGAATCACGGGCGAAAAGCCCGGGGATTGAGGAGAGTTCATGTCGGCAGAAGGGAGCGATCAACATAATGGGTCTCAGAAGGCCCGCACCTGGGGAGTGGCGACCCGAGTTCTCCTCCTGAGCTGGCTGTTTGTGGTTGCAGCGAGTCTGATTTTGATCTTCCAGTTGCTTCCAACCAAACAAGTGACCCTGGAGGAAGGCGATGTCAGCCCCGTGGATATCCGTGTCCCTCGAAAGACCACTTACGTCAGTAAGATTTGGACCGAAAAAGCACGGGCCAGGGCGGAGGCCGAGGTCAAGGATGCTTACGATCCGCCCGATGCCCGCATCGCTCGCCAGCAGGTCACCAGGGCCCGCCAGGTTTTGAACTACATTGACTCCGTCCGTCACGATGATTACGCCGGCCTGGAAGTCAAGATGGACTGGCTCACTGCCATCCCGGACTTGAGCCTCTCACCCGCCGTCATCAGCCAGATTCTCTCGCTGTCTGAGGGAGATTGGTCCGAAGTATCCAACGAGGTGGTCTATGTGATTGATCAGGTCATGCGGGAGGAGATCCGGGAAAGCCAGTTGGCCAGTGCCAAGCGCGTTTTGCCGACCAAGGTCAGTCTGAATCTGTCTGAGACCGAGGCCGAAATCGTCAGCGAATTGGCCAAGAATTTCGTCAAGGCCAATAGTTTTTACAATAAAGAAAAGACGGAGGAAAACAAACGCCTGGCCCGGGAGAGTGTGCCGCCCCAAGAGCGGGTTCTGGAAGAAGGGGAAATGATCCTGCGGGTCGGGGACATTGTGGATGCCGAAGACCTGGAAGCTCTGGAGGCCCTGGGATTACGTCAAGCCACAACTGAGTGGCCGGGTATGGTAAGCACTGTGTTGCTTCTCGTGGTAGTTACCGTCACGCTGGACCTGTATCTTCTGCGCCTTCGGCCCAGTTTCTGGACCAGTTGGCGTCACACCTTTTTGGTCTTCCTGTTCATCACCCTCTTCATTTTCGCAGCCAAGTTGATGGTCCCCGGCCACACCCTCTTGCCCTACCTATTCCCCTCGGCTGCCCTTTCCATGCTGCTCATGGTTCTCCTGGGTCCCCAACCGGCTATAGCCGTGACGATTGTGTTGAGTGTGTTGGTGGGCTTTATGGCCGGCGGTTCTCTGGAGCTAACCGTCTATGCCCTTGTGGGCAGCCTTATTGCTTCCCTCAGCCTCTGGCGCGCGGAGAGTCTGAACGCTTTCCTGAGGGCCGGTATCTACGCCATCCTGGCCAATATAGCGGTGATCCTGACCTTTCGCCTTCCGGATCAGCGCTTTGACCTCCTGGGGATGGTGCAGTTGGTGCTGGCCAGTGTCGGCAACGGTGGCCTTTCGGCTATCCTGACCCTGGGTGGATTTTTCCTGCTGGGCAGCGTTTTCGACGTCACCACCCCCCTGCAGTTGATGGAGCTGGCCCGTCCCACCCATCCCTTGCTGCGGCAACTGTTGTTGAAAGCTCCAGGCACCTATCACCATAGCCTCCTGGTTAGCAACATGGCCGAACAGGCTGCCGAGCAAATCGGGGCCGATGCCCTTCTCGCTCGGGTGGGCGCCTACTACCATGATATTGGTAAGACCGTCAGGCCCTATTTCTTCGTCGAAAATCAGGCCGAGGGAGTCAATGTCCACGATCGCCTCGACCCTAAGACCAGCGCTCAGATCATCCTCAGTCACATCAAAGACGGGCTGGATTTGGCCAGGAAATACCGTTTGCCGGGCAAAATCCAGAATTTCATCGCTCAGCATCATGGGACAGGGCGGGTTAGTTACTTCTACCAGCAAGCCTGTCAGCGGGAAGGAGGTGCAGAAGCAGTGGATGAGGAAGATTTCCGCTATCATGGCCCTCGACCCACCTCCAAAGAGACAGCTATCGTGATGCTGGCCGATAGCTGTGAATCGGCTGTGCGCAGTGCCCGCCCCACTTCATCCGAAGAGATTGACGAATTGGTGCGAAAGGTGACCTATGACAGGTTGCTGCAAGGAGAGTTGGATGAAAGCGACCTGACATTGCGTGAACTGGACAAAATCCGAGAAGCCTTTACCAGCATCTTGCAGGGGGTTTTCCATCCTCGTATCAAATACCCTGAAGGAGCCTTGAAGGAGTAAGGGGGGTGAGGCACACAGACCGCAGAGAAAGGATCACCGTAGATATACAGGTGGCTCCACGTTTTGCCGGAGAAGTGGACGTGGAACGGTTACATCACGTGGCCGTTGAAGCTTTGCGTTGCGAAAGGATCGAAGGGGAAGTCGCGCTCTCAATCGTCATTACCGAAGACGAGGCGGTGCGGGAACTCAACCGCCAATTCCGCGGCGTGGACGCCCCGACGGATGTGCTGGCCTTTGGGAGCGGAGACGAAAGCGACTTCGTGACAGCTCCTGGGGAACCGGCCTATCTGGGCGATGTGGTTATCTCCTACCCACGCGCCGTGGTCCAGGCTGAGGAATACCGCCACTCCGTAGATCGTGAACTGGCTTTGCTGACCGTGCATGGCCTTTTGCACCTCCTGGGTTACGATCACGTTGGCGAGGAGGAGAAGGCAAGGATGTGGGCCAGACAAGAGGAAATCCTGGAGGGCCTGGCTGAGCCTCGTTGAGAGAGCTGGACGGGGCTGCTTCCCGACCCGTCGCCCCTGGACAAATCAGTCACAACATGGTATCATATGAACCGCCCATGTCTCCTGACCTGCTGCACAGACTGGCTGGCAGTTGAAACCCCGGAGGTTGGGAGCCTGTCGGAGAGACACCCTGTGAGGGCTTCAGCCGGAATCTGGCTATTGCACCAAAGACGCTTCACCTGGGTTATGCCGACAGGTTGTTGGAGGGATCCCATGCGCGCCGTTGACATCATCGCTAAAAAACGCGACGGCGGAGAATTGTCCGCCGCCGAGATGGACTTTTTCATTCAAGGCTTCGTCCGGGATGAGGTCCCCGATTATCAGGCCGCCGCCTGGCTGATGGCCGTCTACCTCCGAGGCCTGAGCCGGCAGGAAACCATTGACCTGACCATGGCCATGGCTCGCTCCGGCCAGATGTTGGACCTGAGGGAGATCGCCCCCAAGGTGGTGGACAAACACTCCACCGGCGGGGTGGGCGACAAGACCACGATCGTCGTGGCGCCTCTGGTAGCGTCCACGGGCCTGCCCGTGGGCAAAATGTCCGGGCGAGCCCTCAGCTTTACCGGCGGCACTTTGGACAAGCTGGAATCCATCCCCGGCTTCCGGGCCGACATCACCACCGCCGAGTTCCTGGCCCAACTGCGGACGGTGAGCCTGGTCGTCTGTGGGCAGACGGCCGATCTGGCCCCGGCCGACGGGAAACTGTACGCCCTGCGGGATGTGACCGCCACCGTTGGTTGCCTGCCCCTCATTGCCTCGTCCATCATGAGCAAAAAGATCGCCTCAGGAGCCGAGGCCATCGTCCTGGACGTGAAAGTGGGCCGGGGCGCGTTCATGAAAACGAAAGAGGAAGCCATGGCCCTGGCCCAGCTCATGGTAGAGATCGGCCGGGGAGTGGGCCGTCAGGTCAGAGCCATCCTGTCCAACATGGATCAGCCCCTGGGGCGCGCGGTGGGTAATGCCCTGGAGCTGAAGGAAGCTCTGGACACCCTGCACGGCTACGGCCCCCCCGAATTTCTGGAACATTGCCTGAATGTGGCGGGACAGATGCTGATCCTGGGAGGCAAAGCCCAGGACATTGAGGAAGCACGGCCCATCCTGCTGGAAGCTCTGCACTCCGGTCGGGCTCTGGCCAAATTCAGAGAGTGGATCGCGGCCCAGGGTGGGGATGGGGCTGCCGTGGACGACCCCTCGCGTCTGCCTCAGGCCGCCATCGTTCAGGATGTCCCCGCCCCCCGCACCGGCTATGTGGCCGGCATTGATGCAATGGAGGTGGGCCTGACAGCCATGCTGCTGGGCGCCGGCCGGGCCAGGAAGGGTGAACCCATTGACCATGCCGTAGGAGTGGTCTTGCATGCCAAAATCGGCGATTACGTCAAGCGAGGTGCGCCTCTGCTGACCATCCACGCTAACGATGGTCACAAACTGGCTCAGGCCCGGGAGAAGTTGCTGGCGGCCTACACCTGGAGTGAGGAACCCGTCGCGGTCCCACCACTGGTCCATGAGATCATCGGGGACGATTAGGGTCAGGACGGACCCAAATCCTCCCCCACCAGGCCCATGGCCCGGGCCTCGGCGAAAGAGAGGCCCCCAAAGTCATGAGCGACCTCCTTGGCGACAGCCTCCCAATCGGCGACAGCCAGGGCCTGCTCCTTGACCCTATCAGGCTTACCCGTTTCCCTGGTTTCCAGTTCCAGGGCTTCGGGCGCTATTTCCCCTACAGGCTTCCCACCAGGCAGGGCCTGCTGCAACTCATCAACGACCTGCCTGGCATAGAACCAGACCTGTCCCAATTTCACCCCCTGGCCAAAAACAATCACCAGAGAGAAATTTTCGTTCAGGGTGTAGACACAGACGTTGGAATCATCACCCTGGTGATAGCTCAGTCTACAGATCGGCTGGCCGCCTAACAGACGGGCTATCTCAGAGGCAACGGTCGCATTACCGGTCACCAAAGCGTGGCAGAGGCCGGTCATATCCAGGCTCCGCTGGACACTCTGAGAGCTAAGGATGTTGCCCGTTGCGTCAATGAGAGCGACACCATGAGCCCTGACACTGGTCCGCAGCGAGGAGAGGTGGCGCTCTATAACCCGGAGTTGCTCCTTGGAGAAAGCCACAGCTTTACGGCCCGGTTCCGCTTCCTGGAGAGCATCTATCACACACTGTCTGAACTCCTGGATGGAGAAGGGCTTGGCCAGGTAACGATAGACGCCCAGACTTTCGACTTTGGCCCTCATCTCTTGGGAGTCGAAAGCGGTCATGGCCACCGTGGGGATGGAAGGGCTGATGGCCTTAAGGGCTTCCAGCAATTGCAGGCCGTCCACCTCCGGCATCATCAGATCCGTGATGACGAGGTCAAAGGAACGTTTGCTGACTTTGGCCAAGGCTTCATCTGTGCTCCCGGCTGTTACCACATCGTAACCCTCACCCAGGACCCGCAGACTTTCCTGCAAGAGGGCAGCCAGTTTCTTGTCATCATCCACGATCAAGATCCGTTTGCGTTTCCGGTTCATAGGCAATGACATCCCACTGGTACAACGATTTCACGCTCAGTCCGTTTCTGGCGAAGAGGCGATAAGCATATAACCCACCCCGCGCACATTCAAGATATATTGGGGGTTAGAAGGGTCTGGCTCCAGCTTTTGGCGCAAATGTCTGATGTGGGT
>JBBIJG010000057.1:0-234 GCA_037446095.1 Caldilineae bacterium | reverse complement strand
GCTTCTTGCTCCTGGCAGTCATAGCCCTGCACCTCTTTCACCAAGGAAACGCAACTGACCACCCGTCCGGCTTCCCGTGCCAGGTGCGTTAACACTCTAAATTCGATAGGTGTCAGGTTCAGGGGTCTGCCATCCCAAGTCGCCGTATGTCGCTGGGGGTCAATGACTAACTGGCCGACTTTAAGTCGGGTCGGGGCAGTGCCCTGCCGCGCTTCGGACTCCCTGGCCGCCTCC
>JBBIJG010000056.1:8702-9659 GCA_037446095.1 Caldilineae bacterium | reverse complement strand
GATACCCAAGCCCAGGGTAGCCATGGCCAGGTAGTTGCCGCGCAACCTGAGGATGGGCTTGCCGATAAGGTAGGCAAAACCTCCTGTCAGAACCATCCCGGCCAGCATGGCCAGCCAGGGCCACCACCAACTCTCCGCCACCCCGGGCAACAACTTATGCCTGAAGGACAGGGTGGTCAGGATAGCCGAGACATAAGCCCCGATTCCGTAGAAAGTCGCCTGTCCCAGGGAAATCTGCCCGGCGTAGCCCATTAGCAGGTTGAGCCCTACCACCACGATGGTCAGGATGCCAATGCGGATCAGGGTGTCGAAGGTCACCATGCCGGCGGTGAAATCCCTGAAGCGGATGCCAAAAGGCTGTGTCAACTCGACCCAACCTATCGCGACGATCAAGGCTGCGAAAAGGACTATCCCCAAAACATCTGGCTGCTGGATCCAGCTTCTTTTCACCTTTTGTTCCATGCTCAGCTTTCCTCCACGGCTCTCTCTCCGCCGCCGATAAGTCCCTGGGGTCTGAGGAGAAGGATCAGGATCAGGATAACGAAGGCGACAATATCCTTATAGCCGGCGGAAGTCACACCGGCGCCGATGTTTTCCGCCGCGCCCAGGATGAGCCCCCCCAATACGGCCCCCGGAGAGCTCACCAGGCCACCCATAATGGCCGCCACAAATCCTTTCAACCCCAGGATCAGGCCCATGTCATAAGTGGGCCTGGTGGCCGGGGCCAGGACAATGCCGCCGATGGCTCCCAGAGCTGCCGCCAGGGCAAAAGAGAGGAGCGACATGCGGCTGGGGCTGATACCCATTAACTGAGCCGCCCTCCGATTGACAGCACAGGCCCGCAAAGCCTTGCCCATGATGGTGCGCTCGAAGAAATAGAACAAAAGAGCCAGAACCACCGCCACCGTCCCCCAGATCCAGAAACTCTGCGCCTTCACGATTACCCCTCCAAAATTG
>JBBIJG010000056.1:2241-8692 GCA_037446095.1 Caldilineae bacterium | reverse complement strand
CCATTACCATCGTGCTAAAGGCAGGCACCCACTGGGCACGGGTGCTCCAGGCCAGGAGCGCCAGGGCCCTGATAGCGACGGTAGCCCCGATGGTAATGATGATCAGAGTGACGACAGGAGAGCCACGGGCCGGGTAGATGGTTGCCCTCTCCAGAAAGGCTCCAATCAGTGTAGTCGCTACTACTGCAATGACACTGGCCGCGAGCAGTTTCAGAGCGGGAGGCACAGGGAGGGGGGCATGATAGATTGTGGCACAAATCATAGCCCCTAACATAACGAACTCACCCTGGGCGAAATTGATGATGCCGGTCACGCTGTGGATGACGACAAACCCCAGGGCGATCAAAGCGTAGATGCTTCCTGCCCGGATGCCATCCAGAGCTAACTGCACGTAATGCTGGGCCGCGAAATTCTTTTTGGCGCCGAGGAACAAAACAAGAGCTATTAACACCAGGATAGCAATCCTCGTCACCAGTGTCTTCCCGAAGTCACGGGATGTCTTCAAAGTCCTTACCATACTGGTGCTTTGTCTCATGCGGTGACCTTTCTTCAGGGAATCAGAGCCTGCGGCTGGATGACAAATTTCATCCTGAGCGCAGCAAAAGACCAGCCGGGGCAGAAATAAGCCGTTAATGACAGGACAATCAAGGCAGTCAGGGGCTAGGGGTTGCCCCTTGAGCCCCTGACTGCAGGCCTTTCTACGGCTTACCACTTGTCCTTGGGGAACGGCACGAACTTGCCACCCGTCACTTTAAACCAGGTAAAGGACTCCGGGGTCAGGCCGTAGTGATCCGTCGGGCTGAGGTTGAACACTCCTGCGGTGCCGGGCCAGTTCACAATCTTGGTTTCCAGGTAGTCCCGCACTTTCGCCCGCTGCTCCTCCAACGTCAGCCCATCCGGCAGCGTCTTCAGAGCATCCAGCGCCCACATCAGCCCGTCCCAGGCGTGGCCACCGAAGGTGCTCACCGGCTGCTTGGTGTAGTCGGTGTAAAGCTTCTTGAAGTGCATGAAGACGGCCTTCTGCGGATGGTCGGCGGCCACGTCCTCGGCGATGATCACCGGGCTACACGGCATCTCCGTGCCCTCCGCCGCTGCACCAGCCGTGGTGATAAAGTCCTCGACGCACACCCCATGACCGTGGATGATGGGGATGGTCGGCAGGGCCTGACGCAGGGCAACGGTCACCATGGAAGCCCCAGGTGGGATGGCCCCCACGACCACCACATCACAGCCGGAGGCCTGGACACTGGCCACCTGTGGGAACTCGGTGTCGGTGCGCTCGAAGGAGCCCGAGAAAGCAGTTGGGAAGCCTGCCGCCTCCAGGGCAGTCTTAGAGTTGTTAAAACAGTCCTTGCCATAGCCGGTGTTTTCATACAGATAGCACACCGACTTGGACCCCAGCTTCTTCAGGCGTTCCACCTGCCACACTGCCACGTCCGCGTTGGATTGGGGCGTCTTGAACACCCAGTACAGCATCTTGGTCGGGTCGGCGGGATCCTGGATGATAGCCTTGGCCGA
The DNA here is from genome assembly GCA_037446095.1 of Caldilineae bacterium. Taxonomy (GTDB): domain Bacteria; phylum Chloroflexota; class Anaerolineae; order E26-bin7; family E26-bin7; genus E26-bin7. Next base: position 7,174 of record JBBIJG010000056.1, on the reverse strand, counting down.
AGCCATGGAGATGTAGGGTACCTTGGCCTCTGTGGCCACCGGGGCGATAGCCAGGCTCTCAGGCGTCAGGCTGGCCATCACCAGGACAACTGCCTTATCCTCGTCAATGTAGCGGCGGGCCAGGCTCACGGCCACATCCGGCTTGCTTTCGGTATCACCGATGAGGATCTCTACCGGATGGAGCACCCCGTCGGGACCTACCACACCTCCGGTCTTCTCGACCTGAGCCTTTATAATCTCGGCCACGTTGCGCTCCGGCGCGCCCAAGAAGGACCCACCGCCGGTGACCGACGAGGCAAACCCAATCTTGTAGGGTGTTCCCTTAGTCGCAGGCTTGGCGGCTTCCTCCGCACTGGGAATCCAGAGCTTCCACCCCGGCTCGATGAGGTCCGGGTTGTCAATGTAGGCGAAGGTGGCATCTGTGCCGTGCTTCTTGTTGGTAGCCAACACAATGGCCGGATAGAGCATGGGGTCGCCCAGGTACTTCTCGGCCAGCTTGGACAGCCAGTCGCCCGCCCGCACGATGTACTCTTCGCCTTGCGCCTGCGGGGCAGCGCCGGCCACCGGAACCAAAACGGCCAGCATGACAATGACCAACATCAGACTAAATAGCCTCTTCATCTCGTTCCCTCCTTTGTTTGTGTGAGTGTCAGATTTGTGGTTTCGGGTCGGCCAGGGACTTCTTTTTCGATAAGCATCCCCCCTTTCTTTTGGCGAATGGCTGATGGCAAATAGCTATCCGCTAGCGCGCACAGCGGAAACCCATATCATCGTTGCCTGCATTGGCACTGGTAAGGTCACGATTGGTAGTACGCACCGCATCGGCCATTTCAAACCAGCCCCCGCCACGTACCACCTTAAACTTCTCCCCGAAGTATTGCGTGCGATACGTACTGCCCGGATACGGCTGATACCAGTCCGCCGTCCACTCCCAGACGTTGCCGGCCATGTCTTCGACGCCGTAAGGGCTGGCCCCGGCGCCAAAGCTCCCCACAACGGCTGTGCCCCGCAGGCCCGTCTCCTTGACGTTGGCCTTGGCGGGATCCCAATCATTCCCCCAGGGATACATTCGCCCGTCGGTGCCCCGCGCCGCTTTTTCCCATTCGGCCTCGGTGGGCAGCCGCTTGCCAAGCCACTCACAATAGGCTACCGCATCGTTCCAACTGACATAAACCACTGGATGGTTGTCCTTACCCTCAGCGGCCTTCCGCCAGGTCTTGGACCGTCCTTCTTTCTCGGCATCCGTCTGGTAACCCGTGGCCTCTACAAACTGAGCAAAGTCGGCATTGGTTACCTCAAACCGGTCTATCTCAAAAGCAGGCAAATCTACCTCATGGGCTGGAGCTTCATCCGGGTCACCGGTATCGCTCCCCATGGTAAAGGGGCCGGCTGGGATTTCGATCATAATGTCCGTGACCGAGGGTGCAGTCGGCCCGGCAGTGGCTTCAGGGGCAGGCGTGGGAGTGGGTATGGGGGTAGGGGTAGGCGGCGGCGGCACCGGCGTGGGGGTAGGCGTGGCCGGGGGGGTGGGCACCACCTTGACTGGCGCTGGAGTAGGAGTGGGAATGGCTGTTGGCGTTGGGGTCTCGGCTGCCGGACTACAGCCACTGGCCCAGACCAAAAGCGCGGCCAACACAATCCAGAGCATTTTCCTCATCAGAATTCCTCCTGATTCGTTGATAATAGGATCACAGCAACCGCAACCTGGTTACATGGGGATCAACGATCACCTCTACAGCCTCAAAATCGAGCTTGAAGCGCCACTTTGGCATCGTGGTGGTACCGATAATGGGCTGGCCTGAGGGCTAATTTTGGGCCTAAGCTCCCTTGGGTGGCCTCAACGAGAGGGCCCCTCCAGCCCCCACCAAGGCGGCTAGGCCAGCAATGATGAAGGCCCCGGTGTACGATCCTGTGACATCACCGATATAGCCGGCCACGGTAGGGCCGATAGCCTGACCGAGGCCGAAGAAAAGGGTGACAAAGCCCAGAGCGGCCGGAGCCAACCTCGGGCCCACGTAATCGCCAGAGGTAGCTGCCATAATGGCCGGGATGCTCCAGGCGGTGAGAGCGAAGAGAAGGGCGGACAGGTAATACCCTGGGGGAGCTTTCCACAAGCCGAAGGTGGTGAAGCAGAGGCACTGTAGGAAATAAACAAGGGCCAGTCCGTATTTCCTGCCAATCACGTCCGAGACTGTGCCCCAGATAAAACCGCTGACAAAGCTGATCAGACCCGCCAGCATCCACAATCGGCCAGCGGCCTCTTTCGTAAAGCCTGCCTCGCTGGTGAGGTAGTCAGCAAAGAAAGTAGCATAAATGATATAGGAGAAGCCAAACAGAATATAGATCAGGGCCAGGTGCCACATGGCCCCTGATTTGTAGACCAAGCCCCATTGCAACGACGAAACTTTAGCCGCGCTTGAGGATTGACCTTGGGGAGATGGCGATGGACTCTCATCGAAGCCGATAGCCACCAAACCCTTCTCTTCTGGTCTGTCTCTCAAAAGCACAAAGCAGAGGATGGCGATGATGACTGTCATAGCCCCCAGGTAGTACCAACTGTAGCGCCAGCCAGCAGCACCATAGGCGTCAATGATACGGGGGATCAGAGGGCCGGTAATAGCCAGGCCCACGCTGGAACCACCTACGGCGATACCACTCGCCAACCCTCTTCGCTTGGTCCCAAACCAAGCCGAGATCAATCCCATCACCGGGACGTTGCTTCCTCCACTGCCCACTCCGGTTAAGGTGCGCCACAGCAGAGCTGTCTGAAAATTAGGGGCCAGACCGGTCAGAAACATGGTTGCGCCGATCAGGAGCATGGAAAGGCTGATGACCAACCGAGGACCGTAGCGAGCAGCCAGAAAACCCCCGACGATGGCCAGGATCAGATACCCGACCAGATTGCCTGTCGCCAGATTGCCAGCCTGGGTTTTGGTCAGCCCTAAGCCTTCTTTCATGTGCGGGAGGATCATGGTGTAACCGAAACGGGCAAAGCCCAGGCAACCCAGTACCGTCACCACGCTCATGAACAGGATCACCCACCCGTAGTGGAGACCCTGCGCTTGCTGACCCTCATCGGGCATAATCGTCCTCCTTGTTGTCTTTTGAAGAAAACGTATCCTGACTTTTGGGGTCTTTCAACTTTCTCGCACGTCCACCAGCTTTACCTCTGGGGTCTTTAGAGCTTTTACCAGTTGATCCTGAGACACTTCGGCGACCTTGACCGTGAGCAGACCTTCGGTCGGGGCCTCTCCTAGAAAAGTGCCCAGACTGATGATATCGCCTCCCATCTGGGCGATTTGACCGGTGATGGATGCCAGGATGCCCTTCTTATTCGGTACCTGGAGGGTCAGCCGCACGCCTCGCTCTCTGGCTCCCAGGAGTTCCAGGAAGATCTTAAAGAGGTCAGTCTCCGTGATGATCCCCACCAGCTTGCCATCACGTACCACCGGCAGGCCACCGATCTTGTTGTCTACCATGATACGCGCTGCTTCTTCCAGGGGGGTGTCCTCCTCTACGGAAATCACTTCCTTAGTCATCACATCTTGCACAGTGATGCGGGCCAATAAATAATGGAGTTCATACACACTGAGGGAAGTGGTAGGTGAGGGGGAAGCATATAGAAGGTCCATCTCTGAGACGATGCCGACCAATCGGCCAGTCTTATCTACTACGGGCAAGCGTCGAACCTTGTTGTCCCGCATGACTTTCAGGGCCTCATCAACACGGACATCTGCAGTAATTGTGATGGGATGTTTAGACATCCTGTCTTTGACCAGCATTCGCACACCTCCTCTCAGGTCACCTGCACTGGCCTTAAACAGCCGTAACAATCAAAGAGGGAGTGCCTCATCCCCGGGATCAACATAAGTGGCTTCGGCCTTAAAAGCCAGTTCGGTATTGCAATTGAACTTTGGATAACAGCTTATATACCTCAAGGAGTAGAGGCTTTAGCCGGTTCTGGGCACTACATATAGACCGCCTAAAGGCTCAACTCCAGGATTGTCCAAAGTCCAAATTGCAAAGATCGGACAATATTCAGGATAAGCATCTGCTTTGCTTATTATTGCCCCTATGGCAATAAGACCAACTCCGATCGGTTTCTGTCTGGAAGCAATGCAGGCCTTTCACCCAGGTTTCTGGTATCTGAGACAGCCTTCGGCCCAAGCTAAGGCTTTGTCCTCAAACTCAGCCTGCTGAAAGAAAGGCTAAAGCCGCCCTCTGCCAGGCTTTCTAGACAGGAACTAAACTGCAATCCACTTCATCCCGCAGGAAGTGAACTCCCTCTCGGCAAATTGGCCTCTCACGTTTTCCAGGTGAGAGTCCCTGTCCTGAGCAGGCATAATCTATCGGATGTAGTTTCAATTATACACCATAATGGCGGAAAATGCAAAAAGCCAAGTCAAAATTAAGGGCTAATCTTTCGGCCTTGAGGTAACCGGCACCTTGCGCGCTATTGACAAATCGCCTAAAACGTGCTAAAATATAATCAGCCTTTAGAGGTCTATGTCGTCATGAAAGAGTTTCCTGGAATCACCTTGACCATCATCCTTATTAGCCTAGTAGTTGTGCTCCTTAGCATCAAGGAGCTATTGCCGGTTGGGGTGGTTTCAGGGCGAAGGGCATAATGGGCAGTTCAGGTCTACCTAAAAACCTCCCAACCGGGAGGTTTTTTATTTGGAAATAGGCTGAAGGAGGAAGGGTCATGAAAGAATTTATCCGTTTCGTGCCTGAGGATCACCGAGCCCCAGTTGTCCACCGGGAGCAGCTTGAGCTTGTCTTTCAGGCCCTGCGCCGGCACTTTCCCCACGGGGTGAGTTGGGGACCGCCCTTAGAGGATGCCTCGCTGAGAGTGATCTTGCCTGAAGGGGTCAGTGCCAGGGAGCTATCAGAATGGGCTAGGCGGGAAAAAGTCATCTTCAGCTTCGATCCT